>JANLFY010000014.1 GCA_024653485.1 Bacillota bacterium
AGATCCCCGATCCCGAAAACCCCCTCTGTGTGCCCTGTCACTGTCGAACCCGGGGCTATGGCTTTCATCGTTTGCCGAACCCTGCCGGCGTTTGGCATTGGCGCGGCAGCTTGCCTTGACTTACCCTGCTCTTGCCCGGTGGTACCCGGGCGCGATGGTGCTCTGGCGAAGGGACCAAATGCCGTCGTCTCGCAAAAAAAGTCACTCTGACGAGGAGGAATTCCCGCGTCGCTATAGAAGAGAGATGTTACCAATGTGGGGAAAAGTGGGGAGAAGTGGTGGAAGCAGCGCCCCCAACCTTCATCGGAACCTATGATCACGCTGTGGATGACAAAGGCCGCCTTGCGATCCCCGCGAGGTTCAGGGACGGCCTCGGGCAGCGTTTTTATGCCACCAAGGGCCTTGACAAATGTCTGTTTCTCTTCCCCGAGATGGAGTGGCGGGCCCAACAGGCTCAGCTCGCATCGCTTCCTCTCACGATGCGCGACGCGAGGGCGTACAGCAGGTTGTTCTTCGCAGGGGCGTGCGAGTGCGAGCTCGATAGACAAGGGCGCATAAACATCCCTCAGTACCTGCGCGAATACGCTGGGATCACCAAGGATGTGGTGATCATCGGAGTGATGAGCCGCGTGGAGGTGTGGAGTCGGGAGGTGTGGCTCGAGTACTCCTCCAGGGCGGAGGAATCCTATGAGGAGATAGCCGAGAAGCTGATCTCCGGTGGTGCGGCTCGAGAATGAATCCAGAAAGCCTGAAGGAAGCGGACGCGCCTAGACCGTATCATGTCCCGGTCATGAGGGACGAGGTTCTGTGGATGCTGCGACCCAGGCCGAGGGGGACATACGTCGACTGCACGGTGGGCGGCGGAGGCCATGCCGCGGCCGTGCTCGAACACGCAGGGCCGGGCGCATTCCTCGTGGGCATAGACAAGGATCCGGAAGCGATAGAGTGCGCCGGCCGAATGCTGGGGCGTTTCCCAGGAGCATTCAAGCTGGTGCAGGGAAGCTACGCGGATCTTGCCGTCATCCTTGCGGGTCTCGGGATAACGCGGGTGGATGGGGTCCTCTTTGACCTTGGGGTAGCGAGCCACCAGTTTGACGACGCAAGGCGGGGCTTCTCGTACATGAGCGACGGCCCCCTCGACATGCGGATGAACCCCGGTGAGGGCCTTTCGGCATACGATCTGGTCAACGGGCTTTCAGCCGAAGCGCTCGCGAGGATCTTGCGTGAATACGGAGAGGAACGATGGGCGTCTAGGATCGCCCGCTTCATCGTAGACAGGAGGAAGCGCGGTCCCATCACCACGACAGCTGAGCTTGTGGACGTGATCAAGCAGGCCATACCCGCAGGGGCCAGGAGATCCGGTCCCCATCCTGCGAAAAGGAGTTTCCAGGCCTTGCGTATCGCGGTGAACGACGAACTTCGAAGCCTTTCGCGGGGCCTCGACCAAGCCGTGGATGTCGTGGGGCCGGGAGGAAGGATAGTGGTCATAGCGTTTCACTCCCTGGAGGACCGCATGGTGAAACGGAAGTTCTCCGAAAGCAGGAACTGCCTTCGCACGATCACGGTACGTGCCCTGACTCCGTGCGACGAGGAGCTCACGGCAAACCCGCGGTCGCGCAGCGCCAGACTGCGGGCGGCGCAGAGGTTCTAAGGGCGTTGGAGGGGGAATAGAGTATGGTACTGGCCGAAGCCAGGTCCGCGGCGCAGCAACGGAGGGACAACGAGAGAAGCGGCGCGAGACCGCGGTCCATCAGGCGGCGGGCCGCAGTCCGGCGTCTTGGCGCTGACGTCGTGGACGGGGCTCTCGTAACGAAGACGACCTACCCGAGGAAGGCCAACCTGGGAAGGTTCATGATCGCAGCAGCGGTCGTTACGGGGCTTCTCCTCGGCAGTCTCGGCCTGCGCGCCAAGGTCGTGAAGTGCGGGTACGCGCTCAGCAGGCTGGAGGAGGCACTGGCCTCGGCGCAAACCGAATACGACAGACTGAGCCTCGCCGTCGCGAACCTCCAATCGCTGGAGAGAGTCGAGGAAGCCGCGAGAGCGCGCCTGGGCATGGTGGATCCCACCTCCGCCGAGTTCGTGGTCCTCGCGCCGGGCGAACCTGACCGGACTGCTCCTGCAGGCGCGGAGAACGCTCCTGCGCTTGCGCCGTCCCGGTTGGGGAGAAGCTTCGCCACTCGGGCAGGCGACGCCCTGATAGGCCTGGTATCTCCCTTCGTTGCACGCTGGTTCTACGACGTGCCTATCCAGGATCACCCGAGGGTGCGAGTGGCGGCAAGATAGGACCCGGGCACGCTCTTCGGGCTCCTGGATGCGGCCAACAGGCCCGACACCGCACGTTGAGAGCGGGGACGAGGTCCGCTCGGTCGGGCTCGTTGGGGAGGCCCGGGCAAGGGAGCAGGGCGCAGGTCAAGGTAAGGCGAGGTAGGGTCTGTGTCAGTGTACTCGGGCGTGACCATCAAGAAGAGGGTAGCCTGGCTTTTTATTATGTGGGGGGCTGTCAGCCTCCTCCTCACGTTGCGCCTTTCGTGGCTCCAGGTCGTTCAGGGGGACCGTTTCCGCAAGCTTGCTCTCGACCAGCGGCTCTACCCCGTGCCCGTGGACGCGAGGAGAGGCACGATCCGGGACCGAAACGGGCGCGAGCTCGCGGTGAGCGTGAGCGCCGACTCCATCTACGCCGTTCCCGTGGAGGTGGAGGACCCGGCCGGGACTGCGGAGACCCTCGCACGCATCTTGGAACAAGACCCTGTATCCATCCGCAACAAGCTCACACAGAAGTCCGCGACAGTCTGGATAGACCGCAGGGTGGACCCTGACAAGGCCGCAGCCATTAGGAAGCTCAATCTCCCCGGCATTGGCTTCACCGAGCGAGGACAGAGGTTCTACCCCAAAGATAGGTTAGCTGCGCACATCCTTGGGATCGCCGGCATCGACAACCAGGGGCTGGAAGGCCTGGAGGTCCAGTACGACTCGCATCTTCGTGGCACGCGTGGCCAGATCGTCTCGGAGCGCGATGCGACGGGGAAAGAGATCCCTGGGGGCGTGAGCAAGTTCATCCCGCCAGTCGACGGAAACGACCTGTACCTCACCATTGACGAGGTCATTCAGTACATAGTCGAACGCGAGCTCGATCGCGGGATGACCGAGACCCGGGCAAAGCGCGGCATGATCCTCGCGATGGATCCCAAGAGCGGCGCCGTGCTGGCGATGGCCGCCCGGCCCACGTACGATCCCAATCGCTACTACGAATACCCTGAGGCGTTCCGGCGGAACATCGTCGTGTCCGACGTTTATGAGCCGGGGTCGACGTTCAAGATAGTCACGGCCGCGGCGGCCATGGAGGAGGGCCTCGTGAAGCCCTCCGACACGTTCTTCGACCCCGGGTTCATTCGCGTCGAGGACCGGTACGTCAGGTGCTGGCTTGCCGGCGGCCACGGAAGCCAGACATTCACCGAGGCAACGGAGAACTCGTGCAACGTCGTCTTCGCCACCCTCGGGATGCGTCTGGGCCCGGAGCGGTTCTACAAGTACATTCGGGCGTTTGGATTCGGCAGCCCACTCGGGATCGACTTCCCCGGAGAAGCGAGCGGCCTCCTTCAGCCGGAGAAGAACGTCGGACTCGTGGAGATAGCCAACATCTCGTTCGGTCAGGGCGTCTCCGTCACTCCGGTGCAGCTGCTCTCCGCTCTCAACGCGATAGCCAACGGCGGCACCCTGATGAGGCCGCATCTCGCGTCGAGAGTCGTGGCTCCGGACGGCAGTCTCGTCGCAGAGTTTGCGCCCGAGCCCCTTCGTCAAGTAATCAGCAAGGAGACCGCCAAGGAGCTCTCGCTCATCCTCGAATCCGTGGTGGTCAACGGCTCAGGCTACAGAGCGAGGATACCCGGGTACCGCGTCGCGGGAAAGACGGGGACCGCGGAGAAGCCCGAGGGGGGAAGGTACGGTGAGAAACGGGTGGCTTCATTCCTCGGGTTCGCGCCCGTGGAGGATCCCAAGATATCGGTGCTCGTGGTGTGGGACGAGCCGAACGTGGGGATAAGCTACGGAGGTGTGCTCGCCGCGCCGACGTTCCAGGCGATCGTCCGCGACGCGCTCAGGTACATGGAAGTGCCGCCAACGTCGCCGGTGACGGACGGCGATTCAGGTGGAGGGGCGGGAGGAGCGCGCCAATCGGACCTCGTCGCCGTGCCGGACCTTGTGGGGCGGACTTGTGCTGAGGCCACGAATCTGCTCACATCTAGTTTCGGACTCCAGGCGCGGACGAAGGGGTCTGGCGGCATGGTTCGCGATCAGACGCCGAGGCCTGGGGCTCGCGTGCCCCGAGGCACCACTGTCGTGCTTTACTTGGAGATGAGTGAACTCTATAATGAAGTGGACGAGGAGGCCGAGGTCCCGAACCTTGCTGGCAGGACCATGAAAGACGCTGCGCACCTTCTCAGCGCGGTCGGCCTCAGGCTTCAGGCTGAGGGCACAGGAAGCGCCGTGTGGCAGGACCCGAAGCCGGGAACGCGGATTCCGAGAGGCTCTATAGTGGTCGTGAGGTTTGCGTCGACGCAGGACCGACAAATAGGTAACCCCAGGGAACCTTAGTACTGGCATGTCATAACAGCCAATTGCAGGAGACATAATGGTATTGGCGCAACGGTCACAACCGATGTATGATCGTTCGCAGCCACAACGAGGCCGCGGGCATGGCCTTCGGGCACGGATGCACGGATGCGCCGAAGATGGGCGCGTCGGTGCGGGCTGCGGTGGCCGTCGGGAGGGCAAGTGAGCAAGTGCTGCAATTGAGGGATCTGCTGAAACAGGTGGGTGTAGAGGCGTCCACGGGCGACATGGGCGTTCTCGTGCGCGGGGTTGCCTATGACTCGCGAGCGGTCGAACCCGGGTACCTGTTCGTTTGTATTAGGGGCGAGAGACACGACGGCCATGACTTCGCCGAGGAAGCTGTGAGGCGCGGAGCAGTGGCGCTTGTCGTCGAGAAGGATGTGACAGTGGCTGAAGGCGTGGCGGCCGTCAGGGTGCGGGACTCACGCGAGGCCCTTGCCCGCGTGGCTCAGGCTTTCTACGGCGACCCGTCGCGCTCCATGGTGTGCGTGGGGGTGACCGGCACCAAGGGAAAGACCACGACGACTCATCTCGTGAAGCACGTGCTTGACGCGTCCGGCAAGTGGTGCGGGATAATCGGAACCATCGGACACGTGGTCGGCGATGAGGTGATCGAGTCCAAACACACTACCCCCGAATCCCTCGATGTACAACGCATTCTCGCCGAGATGCGAAAGCGAGGACAGAGAGCTGCGGCGATGGAGGTGTCATCCCACGCGGTGGTGCAGGGCCGCGTGCTCGGCGTGGATTTCGACATAGGGGTGTTCACGAACATCGGCCACGACCATCTCGACTTCCACGGGACGTTTGAGAGCTACTTGGCGGCCAAGACGTCCTTCTTCGAGGCGCTCGACCGCGGGCCTTCGCCGAAGGGGATCACCCGAACAGCCGTCATCAACCTCGACCAGGCACACGCAAGGCATATCATCTCGAGGACTCGTGCCCACGTGATGACGTATGGCATCTCGAGCGCGGCCGACGTCCGGGCGGAGGACGTGCGGCTTCTGAAACAAGGGGCGTCGTTCACCGTAAACACTCCCAAGGGTCGGGCGGACGTGCGGCTCAAGTTGAGCGGTGTGTTTAACGTCTACAATGCCCTTGCAGCCATTGCGTGCGGCGTGGCTGCGGGCGCCAGCCCCGAAGAGGCGAAGTCCGGGGTTGAGAGCGTGGTCGGAGTGCCGGGTCGCTTTGAGACGGTGGATGAAGGTCAGCCGTTCGTCGTGATCGTGGACTTCGCCCACACGCCGGACAGCCTCGAGAACGTGCTGAGAGCAGCGCGAGGTCTTGCGATGGGCGAGATGACGGTGGTGTTCGGATGCGGCGGTGACCGCGACAGAACCAAGAGGCCGATCATGGGAGAGATCGCGGCCAGGCTCGCGAACCACGTGATAATAACCTCGGATAACCCGCGGTCGGAGGACCCCGAGTCGATATGCCGGGAGATCGAGGACGGTGTGCTCAGAGTGCGCCGCCCTCTGGAGGGGTACGAGGTGATCGTCGGCCGTGCGGACGCCATCAGAAGGGCGCTCTTCCGGGCGAAGGAGGGGGATGTGGTCGTCATAGCGGGAAAGGGCCACGAGACGTACCAGATATTCCGCGACCGTGCCATCCACTTCGACGACCGCGAGATCGCGAGAGACTGTCTCAGGGAGAGAATGGCGAGTGCCGAGGTTTAGCCTGGAAGAGGTCATAGTCGCGACAGGCGGACACTTCGAGGCCGCTGACACGACCACGGGACCCGGAGGGCTGGAGGCCACGCAAACGAGGGGTGCCGCCGTGTTCGATGGGGTGAGCACCGACTCACGCAAGGTCACGGGGGGAGAGCTATTCTTCGCCCTGGTGGGTTCCACTTTCGATGGCCACGACTTCGCTGCCGAGGCGGTCAGGAGAGGGGCAAAGGGCGTCGTGGCGTCGTCATCCGCTAAGGTCGCAGGACTTGCAAGATCGGTTCCGGTGATTTTCGTCGACGATACGCTCAAAGCCCTTCAGCGGCTCGCCAGGTATCACAGGTGCCGCCTGGGAATCCCCGTTGTGGCGGTCACGGGAAGCACCGGCAAGACCACGACGAAAGACATGGCCCACAGCATCTTCGCGGAGCGCATGCGGTCGGCGAGGACCGAGGGCAACTTCAACAACGAAGTTGGTGTACCGTTGACGCTCCTTTCGTTGGAAGCTCGACACGAGATATGCGTTCTGGAGCTTGGGATGAGAGGGAAGGGACAGATCCGAGAGCTCGCCGAAGTCGCTCGTCCGGACGTGGGAATCGTGACCAACGTGGGGCCCAGTCACATAGAGCTTCTCGGATCCATCGAAAACGTTGCACTGGCCAAAGCCGAATTGGTTGAGGCTCTAGGGGCTGACGGCACGGCGGTGCTGAACGCGGATTGCGGACACACCGCCGCGATGAGGCGTCGGACCCGCGCGAAAGCAGTGCTCTTCGGGGTCGAGCAAGACTCCGACGTGCGGGCGACCGACATCGAGGTGCTGGGGGAGGACGGAACGAACTTCACCATGTCGTATGGCCAGAGATCATTCAGGGTCCATGTTCCTCTGCCAGGCGTCCACAACGTGTACAACGCCCTTGCGGCTGGAGCGGGAGCTCTGGTCATGGGGATGGACTCGTTCGCCGTGGCCGAAGGGCTGTCTCACTTCAAACCGTCCCACGGGCGCTCGGGGGTGCTGGAGAGCGCGCGCGGTTTCACAGTGATAGACGACACGTACAATGCCAACCCCGCCTCCATGAGGGCTGCCCTGGCCGTTCTGCGAGACGTGGCCGGCGGCAGGAGAAAGATCGCTGTTCTAGGCAACATGCTGGAGCTGGGGGAGATCGCCACGGAGGCCCACAGGGAACTCGGACGGGTCGCCGTGGCCCATGGTTGCGACGTGTTGGTGACGGTGGGCGACCTTGCACGGCTCGCCGGAGACGAGGCCATGCGGCTCGGCAAGGGAGCGCGCGACGTGATCACGTGCGGCACGGGCGATGAGGCGATCGCGGCCCTTGAGAGCCTCGCTAGACCAGGCGACGTGATCCTCGTCAAAGGGTCGAGGCTCATGAAGATGGAGCAGATCGTGACCGCACTAATGGGAGGTAATGGGGGCGGGTTCCGTGAGTCGTGAGATATACGCGGCCCTTGTGGCACTCGGGACGGTGCTTGCGATAGGACCGACGTCCATAAGGATTCTGCGAAGGATGAGGTTCGGCCAATCGGTCAGATCGAACGGCCCGGCGACTCATCTCGCAAAGGCTGGCACGCCGACCATGGGCGGGATAATGATACTCCTGGGAGTTGCCGTGGCCACCCTCCTCTTTGCTCCGCGGACGTTGGGATCCGCATGGGCCTTGTTCATCACGCTGGGATTCGGAGCCATTGGTCTCGCCGATGATTTCATCATAGTGGTGGCCAAGAGGTCCCTGGGACTCAGGGCGAGATACAAGCTGGCAGCCCAGATCGTCCTTGCGGTCCTGCTCGGTCTGTTCGTTGCGTCCAGACCCGAGCTCGGCACGACGGTGAGCGTTCCCTTCCTTGTCGAGGAGATCGACCTGGGACTCGGATACGTGGCTTTCGCGGCCTTCATCGTCGTGAGCGCCTCAAACGCGGTGAACCTTACAGACGGCCTCGATGGCCTTGCCTCTGGCACAGTGGCTGTAGCGGCCGTCACGTACGGTGTCGCCGCGATGGACAGAGGGTCCGCCGACGTCGCGGTTTTTGCTTTCGCCCTCGCTGGCGCGTGCGTCGGGTTCGCCTGGTTCAATTGTCACCCAGCGCAGGTTATCATGGGGGACACAGGGTCCCTCGCGCTTGGGGCGGCGTTGGGCTGTCTTGCCATACTCACGAAGACAGAGCTCCTCCTCGCTGTCGTAGGCGGCGTTTTCGTTGTGGAGACTCTCTCCGTTATGATCCAGGTGACGTACTTTCGGCTCACCGGCGGCAGACGCCTGTTCCGGATGAGCCCTCTCCACCATCACTTCGAGTTGATGGGGTGGCAGGAGCCGAAGGTGGTTACGAGGTTCTGGATACTCGGCCTCGTGTTCGCGGTTCTCGGGATGTTGTGCTTACGGGGTCTGGAGTAGCGGAGGGCGGGTGGAGGGCCTGCGGGGCGGCGAGCGCGACTGCGGCTGTTAGCGTGAGCGCGAGCGCGAGAGCCGCCTACAGCCGGCGCGCCCGCGAGGACGGCTGTCGCGGCGGCGATCGCAGACGTGGCAGGGTCCTCCGTGCAAGGACGGCGGACGTGGCGCTGACGGGAAGTGACCTCTCCGATCAAGAGAGGAGGGTCGTCGCATCCGCGATGGGAATGAGAAGCGTGCCAACGCGTTGGAAGCCTCGCGAGAAGCATTCGCCTGACGTCATGATCTTCCTCATCACGCTCGCCCTTCTGAGCCTGGGAGTGGTGATGGTCTTCAGCGCGAGCTCGGTCAGCGCGTATGAGATATTCCGCGACTCGTACTATTTCATCAAACGTCAGCTTGCCTGGGCTACAGTAGGCCTCGTGGCGATGTGCGTAGCGATGGAGATCGACTATCACGTATGGAAGGGGCTGGCCTGGCCGGCTCTCGTCCTCAGCCTCGTCCTCTTGGTTGCCGTGCTCATCCCCGGAGTGGGCGTGATGATCAGAGGATCTCGGAGGTGGCTTGGAGTTGGGTCGCTTACGTTCCAGCCTTCCGAGGTGGCGAAGATAGTCATGGTGTTCTTCATGGCGAGTTTCCTTTCCGACCGCTCCGCGAGGATGCACAGGTTTGTGCAAGGACTGCTCACTCCTCTGGTGGTCTTGAGCGTCGTGTTCGGGCTCATCATGTTGGAGCCTGACCTGGGGACGGGTGGCACCATAGTGGGCATCACCGTGCTCATGTTGTTCGCATCGGGAGCAAGCGTGTCGCACCTGGCGGCACTTGGCGCCATGGGGATCCCCGCGCTGGTGGCGGTGGCGATGGCCGCCCCGTACAGGGTCCGCAGGTTCCTGGCGTTTCTACATCCGTGGGACGATCCGCTGGGATCCGGCTTCCACATCATCCAGTCCCTCCTTGCTCTCGGCTCCGGGGGGATATTCGGGGTAGGGCTGGGGCGGAGCCGCCAGAAGTTCCTGTATTTGCCCATGCAGCACACGGACTTCATATTCGCCATTATCGGCGAGGAGTTGGGGTTCGTGGGCGCGACGGCCGTCGTGGTGCTGTACTTCCTTCTGGCTTGGCGGGGCCTGCGCGTGGCGATCGGGGCCCCGGACCCGTTCGGAAGCCTGCTCGCGGTGGGCATCACTACGATGATCGTGTTTCAGGCGGCCGTGAACATCGGCGTGGTATCCGGGACGCTGCCGATCACGGGAATCACCCTTCCGCTCATCAGTTTCGGCGGGTCTTCCCTGGTAACGACGTTGGCCGCGATCGGAGTGTTGCTCAATATCTCCAAATACTCGTCGACCAGGTGAGAGTCATGAAAGCGCTTTTCGCCGGAGGCGGCACTGGGGGACACGTATACCCGGCCATAACGGTCGCCAGGGCGTTGCTGGAAAGGGATCCTGCGGCAAAGGTGATCTTCGTGGGCACCCGCAGGGGACTCGAGGCCGATATCGTGCCGAAGGAAGGGTTCGTTTTCCACACCATAGAAGTGGCGGGCCTCCACCGGAGGCTTTCACCGGGCTTGGTCTTGACGGCGCTAGGGGCGTTCAAAGGCCTCGCCCAGTCAATACAGATATTGCTTCGGGAGAGACCAGACGTGGTGGTGGGGACCGGTGGGTACGTATCAGGCCCCGTGGTCCTTGCCGCATGGATGCTCGGGATTCCCACGCTGATTCACGAACAGAACGCTCTGCCGGGTCTCACAACGAGGATGCTCTCGCGGATCGCGAGCGCTGTCGCGGTGACGTACCATGAGTCCGCTCGGTGCCTTGCGAGAAAGTCGGGGATCGTGGTGACGGGCAACCCCGTGAGGAAAGCCATCATCACCGCCGACAGGCAGGAAGGTGCTCGGGCGATGGGGCTCGACCCTGACCGCCCCACGTTGCTTGTGTTCGGAGGGAGTCAGGGGGCAAGGGCCATAAACGAGGCCATGGTGGCGGCGGTGCCCGACCTCCTCGCGCGCAACCGCGACCTTCAGGTGATCCACCAAACAGGCAGACGCGATCACGAGTGGGTGTTGGAGGAGCTCGAGAGGAGAGGAGTGGGGCGAGGAAAGACCTCGCGCCTCGTCGTGGAGCCGTACCTCTACGAAATGCACATGGCCATGGCCTGCGCTGACTTGGTCGTGAGCCGCGCGGGCGCCATATCGATCGCTGAGATCACAGCGAGAGGTCTTCCCGCGGTGTTGGTTCCGTTCCCGGGGGCAGCCGAAGGCCATCAGGAGAAGAACGCGCGGGCTTTGGAGTCCGCAGGGGCTGCCGTGGTGATACTCCAGAGCGAGCTCACGGGGGACTTCCTTCGGGATACCGTGGAGGCTCTACTCCGCGACAGGGCGAAGTTGGAAGGGATGTCGCGCAAGTCTCGCGGCCTCGGACGGCCTCGCGCTGCCGATGACTTGGCGGACCTTGCAGGGACCTTGGCGTCGCGGCGGCATGGGCCGCGGACCCAAGCTCCACGGACGAGGTGAGAGGCGGGTTGGGCAAAGGGGCGGCCGCAAGAGGCGGCCCGGAAGCGGCGCGGCTCATGCGGCTGGATGGATGGTGTCAGCGGTGAGGAGAAATGACTTGGACAAGCAGGGCGTGCCGCGGACTGCCCCTAGGCATGTGCTCGCGTTTGGCGTGAGGGTGAACTCCAGGCGCAGATGCGAAGGGCGACAGTGTCAGGCTCACGGGATGTGGAATACGATTATACGTAAAGTGCCTGAAACCGCAGCGCAGAGTACCCCCGTGCCTGCGACGCTGGATGAGCCTCCGATCTCGTCTGGGCTTGTCCCGAGCCTCGTGGAGTTCGTGTGGGAAGGGGAAAGCACATGAAACTACAGGGTAGAGTCCATTTCGTGGGGATCGGGGGTCACGGGATGAGCTCGCTTGCCAGGGTTCTCCTGGAGACGGGTCGCGAGGTGAGCGGCAGCGACGCGGCTGACTCACCCCGAGCGCGCGCACTACGCTCGGCGGGTGCGGACGTTCACGTGGGCCACTGCGCGGCCCTCGTCGAGGGGGCTTCCTGTGCGGTTGTGAGTGCGGCCGTCCCAGCGGACAACGAAGAGATCCTCGCGGCCAAGCGCCTGGGAATACCGATCCTGACCCGCGCTGAGGCGTTGGCGGAGCTGCTGAACCCAAGGCTTGGCATAGCTGTTTCCGGGACTCATGGCAAGACCACGACGTCGTCTATGATCGCCACCATCCTTATCGAGGCCGGCCTCGACCCTACCTGCATTCTCGGAGAAGAAGTGGACGCGGTCCCCGGAGGAGGGAGGTTTGGTAGGAGCAACATCGTCGTCGCGGAAGCGGACGAGGCTTACGGCTCGTTTCTCAAGCTGTGGCCGAAGATAGCGGTTGTGACCAACATCGACGACGATCACCTCGACCATTACGGCACCTCCGACGCCATCGATCGCGCCTTCCTCGAGTTCTTGTCGCATGTTCCCGAGGACGGTCTTGCCGTCCTCTCGGCCGATGACGGCCGCGTCATGGCCGTGGAGAAGCGCTTGAGGTGCAGAAAGACCTTATACGGGCTGCGCGCCGGGGAGCTGTCGTGCGCGGATCCGGTTCCGGTGGGGCGCGGCCACCGGTTCGGCGTGATCCACCGCGGACGACGCCTTGGCCATCTGGAACTCGAGGTGCCGGGGCGACATAACATAGCTAATGCCCTCGCCTCCGTTGCCGTGGGCCTCGAACTCGGGGTGCCATTCGAGGCGATAATGCGGGGGCTCGCTAGATTCAAGGGTGCGAGGAGGCGCCAGGAGATCGTGGGAAAGGTGGGGGGCGTCACGGTAGTCGACGACTACGCTCACCACCCCACGGAGATCAGGACGACATTGGAAGCGTTGAGGGAGAGCCACAGTGGGCGGCTCATCGCCGTGTTTCAGCCTCAGCGGTTCACGAGGACGAAGTTTCTCTTCGACGAGTTCGCGAGGTGCTTCTCTTCGGCGGACATCGTGATAATCACGGAGATATACCATCGGGGGACGGGCGAGGAACCCATTCCCGGCGTGAGCGGTGAGAGACTGGCCGAGGCTGTCAGGGCGCGTGAAGGTCCTGCCGGTCGGCTTGTGGAGTTCGTGGGCACCTTGCCTGAGATAGTGTCATGGCTCCTCTCAGAGGTGCGGCCCGGCGACCTCGTTGTGACCATGGGTGCCGGGGACGTGGATTCCGTTGCAAGAGAACTTGTGAGAAGGATGAGGAACGCTTGATAGGAACGAGCCTGGCATTGCGTCTCAGACAGATCGTCAGAGGTGACGTGCGCGCGAATGAACCCATGTGGCGACACACCTCGTTTCACATCGGAGGACCCGCGGACGTCCTCGTGGTGCCGGCGGACACGGAGGATCTAATCGTGCTCTTGCAGGCCATCGCCGAGGTTCAGGTACCGTTCTATGTGATCGGAGCAGGAACGAACCTCCTTGTCGCGGATGAGGGGGTAAGGGGGGTCGTGATCAAGCTTGCGGGCGCGCTCGACGATGTTTCGCGAGACGATCGAAATGTGGTGGCAAGCGGCGCCGGGGTCCATCTTCCCGTTCTCTGCCGAAAGCTGGCGGCCTGGGGCCTTGCAGGGCTCGAGTTCGCCAGCGGCATTCCCGGCACAGTTGGGGGCGCCGTCGCGATGAACGCCGCCGCGTACGGGCGCAGCATGTGCCAGGTGGTGCGAACGGTCACCGCTCTGACCTACGAGGGAAAGCGCATGAGAATCGAGCGCGACGACCTCGCTGCCGGAGTAAAGACCACGAAGCTGCTCCAGGAACCGCTCATCCTGGTAGAAGCGGATTTCCTTCTCAACGAGGATGACCCCCGGGCGATCCTCAGACGCATGGAGGAGTACCTCGAGGAACGGTCTCGCAAACAACCTCTTTCCCTTCCGAGCGCGGGATGCGTTTTCAAGAACCCATCGGGGGGCGGCGCCGGGCGACTCATCGACGCAGCTGGACTCAAGGGCACGCGCGTAGGAGGTGCCGAGGTCTCCACCCTCCACGCTAACTTCATAGTGAACACAGGCAGCGCCACCGCACGGGACGTGCTGTCCCTGATGGAGATGGTCCGGCAGGCCGTGTACGACAAGTTCGCGGTGGTGCTCGAGCCGGAGATAAGGGTCCTCGGGGGCTGACTGGCCGGAGGTGACGTCTTCAGTGAAACTCGTAATCGCCGGCTCAAGAGCGCTTTCCGGCGCGGTGCAAGTTGCGGGGGCCAAGAATGCCGCTCTGAAGATCATGGCAGCTTCTCTCCTTGCGCGGGGCGTGTGCCGTCTTGCGAACGTCCCCCGTATCACGGACGTTGACACGATGATCGGGGTGCTTCGCGGGCTTGGTGCCCGTGTTGAAGCTCGCCAGGACGGAAGCGGCATCATCATTGACCCTTCGGGAGTGGACCGCTGTGAACCCCCGGAGGAACTCGTGAAGGAGATGCGGGCTTCAATACAGGTGATGGGGCCGCTCTTGGCCCGTCTGGGGTACGTACGCGCGAGACAGCCAGGGGGTTGCAACATAGGCCCGCGCCCCATAGACCTGCATCTCAAGGGCTTTGCGGCGTTGGGAGCGAGGATCACAGAGGAGCGCGGGTACGTCTCGGTATTCGCTGAAAGGCTCAGAGGAGCGGAGATCTTGCTCGACATCCCGAGCGTGGGCGCGACCGAGAACATCATGATGGCTGCCTGCCTGGCTCAAGGGACCACGGTCATAAGAAACGCGGCGCGTGAGCCCGAGATAGTGGATCAACAGAACTTCCTGAACAGGCTCGGTGCCAAGATTCGGGGAGCGGGCACGGACACTATCAGGATCGAGGGTGTGGACTCTCTCGGCGCGACGGACTATGCGGTCATACCAGACAGGATCGAGGCCGGCACGTTCATGGTGGCGTGTGCCATGACGGGAGGCGAGGCACGCATCGAGAACGTCATCCCCGAGCACCTCCATGCCATCGTCGCCAAGCTGCGCGAGACGGGGGCGGAGATAGCGGAAGGGGACTCGTACGTGTTGGTGAAGGGCCCGCGGCGCCTCCGGGCGGCGAGCGTCCGGACTCTGCCCTATCCGGGTTTCCCCACAGACATGCAGCCGCAGTTCGTGGCGGCCATGAGTATGGCGGACGGAACGAGCATAGTAACGGAGACGATATTCCCGAACAGGTTCAGATACACCGAGGAGCTCAGACGCATGGGGGCGAACATCAGGGTCGAGGGCCGCGTGGCGATAGTGCAGGGCGTTCCCGCGCTGTCGGGAGCGCACGTCGAGGCCCCTGACCTCAGAGGGGGCGCTGCTCTCATATTAGCGGCGCTTGCCTCGGAGGGGACAACCGAGATCACCGGTGTCCATCACCTGGACCGAGGGTACGAGGATCTCCCAGGGAAGCTGGCGAAGCTGGGCGCGGCCATCGAAAGGGTCCCTACTTCAGAGCTCCAGGCGGGATGACAGGAGTAAAGCGATGGCTTTGAAAATCGGGACTGCGCAACCAGCCGGGGAGTCAGCGCCCGGCGGGGAGAGAACGCGAAGCCGGGAAGGGCTCGAGCTAGGGCGCGAGCGCAGACGCGATAGCGGCCGCGGACGAGCTGATCCGGGCCGCGGGCTCGTTCCTTATGCGTTCGTCGTGCTCCTCGTGGCGAGCGCCGGGTATACCTTTCTGAGATCACCGTACTTCCGGGTGCAGCACATCGATGTCCGCGGGCTCACAAGCCTCTCGACTGAGGAGGTCGTGGTGGCGTGCGGCCTGGCGGAAGACGAGAACATCTTCGATGTCGACATCGGTGGCCTCGCCTCGCGGGTGAGGGCTATTCCGAGGGTGGACAAGGTGCTGGTCTCTCGGCGGCTTCCGTCCACCATTGTCATCCAGGTACAGGAGCGGCTTCCGGTAGCCGTGCTCCCGTACGCGGGGTATTTCGTGGAGGTGGATGGCGCGGGCACTGCCATTGGGCTGGAGGAGAGCTACCGGGCGAATGAGCTTCCGCTCTTGACCGGGCTTACGCTGCGATCGGTCAAGGTCGGCTACCGCGTGGACGCGCCCGAACTTCCGCTGGCGCTCGCGATTGCCGCGGCTTTACCGGAACGAGTCCTCCGGCGGGTATCTGAGATCAACTTCGACGAGTCGCGCGGATTCTCCCTGTACATGCAGTCGCATACGCAGGCTCTGCTGGGCAGTGGAACGGAGGCGGAACTCAAGTCCCGAGTAGCGGTGCTTGACGCACTGCTCGCGAGGATCGAGGAGGAAGGGAAGCACGCGACGTACGTCGACGTCAGGTTCGAAAAGCGGCCGGTCGTGAGGACCGGGAGATAGTGACAAGCGTTCCGGGAGGTGTATAATTGACGTAGAGTCGGTTCCAGGCGTGCATCGGTGCTTTCCAGGGGGAGAGAGCTTGAGGAGAGTGCGGGACTTCGAGGTATACGTTGCCGTGGTCTGTGTAGTCCTCGGTGTGTTGCTCGTAGCCCAGTTCCGGACGCAGGAATACATCGGCCGCGCGCAGATTCCATCCAGGAGGCTTGAGGACCTCAGTGACATGCTGCGGAGGTCCGATGCCGAGAGGAGCCTCTTGGAGAAGGAGGTCAACACGCTCCGTAAGCAACTCGCCGCTGTGGGAGAGGGCGAGCGCGCGAACGAAGCTCTGAGCGTCGAGCTTGCGAAGGCGCGCATGGCGGCCGGGCTGGTCCAGGTTGAGGGGCCCGGCGTCGTCGTAATGGTGGACGACAGCAAGCGGCAAGCCGCGCCCGGTGAGAGCCCCGAGCTTTTCCTTGTACACGACGAGGACCTCCTCAAGATCGTGAACGAGCTCTTCGCGGCGGGTGCGGAGGCCATTGCCATCAATGGCCAGCGGGTAATCGCCACAACGGAGATAAGGTGCGCCGGTCCGGTGGTTTCGGTGAACAATACGAGAATAGGGCCTCCGTACGAGATCGTGGCCATCGGCGAGCCTGCCACTCTCGACGCGGCGCTGCACATGCGCGACGGCATCCTCGATACGCTCAGGGCATGGGGAATCGAGGCCAAGGTCACGAAGATGACGAGCGTGCGGGTGCCGGCGTACAAGGGCAGTCTATACTTCCAGTACGCGAAGCCCGTGACGGAAGGAGCGAAAGAGTGATGCTGCCGGTCCTCGGCCTCGTTCTGGGGATCATCATCGCGCTGCTGACGCCCGTGAGATTCCCCGCAGTCTATTCGGACTATATGGCCGTGGGCATCCTTGCGGCGCTTGATAGCGTGTGCGGCGGGATACGCGCGGGCCTAGAGGACAGGTTCGACAAGGTCGTTTTCATCTCCGGTTTCGTGAGCAATATGGCACTGGCCGCATGCCTTACGCTGGTCGGAGACAAGCTAGGGGTCGACCTCTTCCTTGGAGCTACCGTGGCGTTCAGCATAAGGATATTCAACAACGTCGGGATGATCCGCCGCTATCTCCTTCAGCCGGGGCAGCGGTCTTCCGGGACGCGATCGCGGAACTCGTAGAGGCGAGTGACCGGAAAGAGGAGATACGACATGCTCGTTGAAGTGTACACAAGTTTACAGACCCGCGCAGGCTGGCCGGCAAGCCGCCGGGCCTCCCCGCTTTGGAGAGAGGACGGAGCGGGGACGGGGAGAAGCCTAGTGTGAAGAGTTGAATCGAACATGGACGGACCGCAAGGCCGACAAGAGGCCGGCGGGCCGCTTGGGGAGGTACGACATGCCTGGTAGAAAAGTGGTGGCCGGGCTCGACATAGGTACCACTAGGGTGTCAGAGGTCATCGCGGTTGTCGGGCCCGACTGGGGCGTGGAGATGGTCGCGGCCGGTGTTGCGCCCTGCCAAGGACTCCGCCGTGGTGTGGTAGCGGACATAGAGGCGGTGGCGGAGGCGATAAAGACGGCCAACAAGCGGGCGTGCCACATGGCTGGGTTCGATGTCCGAAGCGTGTTCGTGGGGGTTCCGGCGGTCCACACGATCCGGCGGGACACCCGGGGCGTCGCGGCTGTTAGCGGGGGAGACGGAACCATCACCGTTGAAGACATGAGACGAGCCCTGGAGGCAGCGAAGGTGTTGGCCATCCCGCCGGACCGGGCGATAATCTCCGTGCTACCTAGAGAGTACATTGTTGACGGGGTCGGCGGGATAAGGAACCCGGAAGGGATGGCAGGCGTCCGGCTGGAGGTCGACGCGGCCGTGATCATGGGACAAGCGGCCTCGCTGGTGAATCTTCAGGCGGGCGTCGAGAGGGCGGGGCTCGCGGTCACCGGGTGGATCCTCGAGCCCGTTGCGGCCGCATACGCAGTTCTTGAAGCAGAGGAACGCGAACGGGGCGTCATCCTTGTGGACGTCGGAGGGCAGATCACGCAGATAGCCGCGTTCTACGAAGGGGCGCCCGTTCTGCTGTCGTGGGTGCCCGCAGGCGGCATGCACATCACGAACGACATCGCAATAGGAATGAAAGTCCCTCTGGAACAAGCCGAGAGAGTGAAGAGGGAGCTGGGCCTGAGCCGGGAGCGGCACGAGACGCGCGCGAGGACGCTGACGCGCGAAGCGGGATTTGGGCAGCGGGATGCCCACGAGCAAAGACGACCCTCAGGCCGACAGCCCCAGGGACCGCAGCGTTTGCCCGCGGACGAAGATGGTTTCCTGGATAGGATCGTCGAGGCGAGGCTACGAGAGATCCTCGAACTAGTGGAAGTGGAAACCAGGCAGGTGAGGGCGAAGGGCCTTGCTCCGTGCGGCGTGGTGTTCACAGGGGGCGGCTCGCTCGTGCCGGGCATCCTGGATCTCGCCGGTGAGATCCTGGACGCTCCCGCGAGGACGGGTGCGCCTTTTGAGATGAAATGGCGGGGCGGAAGGGAGCCTGAGGAGGTCTCCGCCGTTGCGCTCGGCATAGCGGCTCAGATCGCGAACGATTCAGCATGCGGACTCTTAGGAGAGACGATGCGCTCGCCGATAAGGGACCTGCTCGCCGGGGTCCGCGGGTGGTTCAGCGATTTCATCAAGGACTTCTTCTAGTGGGACGTGAGGCGCGACCCGGTTGGCTCGCATGACGAGACATTCAGGAGCGTCCGGCGGGCCGTGTCGAGGGCGGCCGGCGCGGCGGCGGAGCGCAGGAGGGATGGTTTGTGTTCAACCTTGAGCTTGAGATGGAGCAGTTTACCAACATAAAAGTGGTGGGCGTTGGCGGCGGAGGGTCGAACGCGGTGAACCGCATGATCGCTTCTGGACTGTCAGGCGTGGAGTTCGTCGCCATAAACACTGACGCTCAAGCGCTCGCCGCGTCTGACGCCAGCGTGAAGATCCAGGTTGGTGAGAAGCTCACCAAGGGTCTCGGGGCGGGGTCGAATCCGGAGATCGGAGCTCAGGCGGCCCAGGAAAGCTACGAGGTCCTTCGCCGGGCGCTGGAGGGCGCGGACATGGTCTTCATCACGGCCGGGATGGGTGGTGGCACCGGCACGGGCGGGGCGCCGGTGGTGGCGGGCATCGCCAAGGAACTCGGGGCGCTCACTGTGGGAGTCGTGACGAAGCCGTTCTCGTTCGAGGGACGCAGACGAATGACTCAAGCCCTCGCAGGGCTGGATAACCTCAAGTCCAAGGTCGACGCGCTGATAGTCATCCCTAACGACAGGTTGCTGCAAGTGAGCGAGAAGAAGACGTCCATCCTCGAAGCGTTCCGCCTTGCTGACGATGTCTTGAGACACGGGGTCCAGGGCATATCCGACCTCATCACTGTGCCGGGCTTGATCAACGTGGATTTCGCCGACGTACGCACGATCATGAGCGACGCCGGCTCGGCTCTGATGGGAATAGGAGTCGCCTCGGGTGAGAACCGGGCTCAGGAGGCCGCGAGAGCAGCGATCGAGAGTCCGCTTCTCGAAACGTCGATAGATGGCGCCAAGGGTGTGCTCATGAACATCACCGGCAACAGCACGCTCGGGCTGTTCGAGGTGAACGAGGCGGCCGAGATCATCGCTCAGGCGGCCGATCCGGACGCGAACATAATCTTCGGGGCCATGATAGACGAGACTCTCAAGGATGAGATAAGAATCACGGTGATCGCGACCGGCTTCGAAGCGAGGTCACGTCAGCAGAAAGTGGGGCTCGAAGAGGTGGAGATAAGCGACTTCGCGACGTCCAGTGACGATCTGGACATCCCGGCGTTCCTGAGACGCGGACAGAGAAAATGACGACCCAGACGAGCTCGGACACCGGTTGAGGTGCCGAGGAGCGTACGAAGCGGAGCGGCTTACTTAAGGGATGGGCCCCGGCACGCGCCGGGGCTCATCCTCGTCACCGTGTGACATATTTCTACTGAGCATGGCTGTATACTTTTAGGGAGGAAGGGATGGCCGAGAGAGGAAAGATGCGCCATGAGAGGCTTTGCGGATACGGACGAGTAAGCCCGGCGCGAGGCAGCGGCGACATCCAAGCGAGGCGGGAGGAGTCCGGGAGGCGGAAGAGGTGAACGGTCAGTTGATCGCGAACGCCTGCGTGATGACGTTGGTGATGCAGTGGCTGACGCTGTGGGCCACCGCGGCTGTGTTGGGCTTGAGGGCCGGGCCTCCGAGGCTCTTGGCCGGGTCAATCGCGGCCGGGATCATTGACGCGGGGATCATAGCGGCGTTCTTCTCGGATCTCATCTCAGCTGGGGCGGCGATCCCTCTTGCTGTTCTCTCGGTAATCCCCGCCGCCAGGGTGGCGTTCGGGCGTCTGTCGCCAGGAAGGTTGCTGCTCGTATGCGCGCACGTTCTTGGCATCAGCGTGCTTGCTTTCGGGGGAGCGCTGGCGAGTGCGTATCTCACCGGGTGGCGCCTCGTGCCGACGATCGTAGGACTCGTCGGCACCGTCCTCTTGACCGCCGAGGTGGGGTGGGGCCTCGTTCACCGCAGGATCCGGGACTGGCTTCTTTTCGTGCCCATTGAGGTCCGCCTCGGCGACGTGAGTCTCAGGGTGAACGCGCTCATCGACACGGGCAATCGGCTCAGGGACCCGATCACCGGGTCCCCCGTGGTCCTCCTCGAGTACGACGCGGTCGCCGACGTGCTGCCTGAGAAGGTGAGGCGGGCCTTCATGGCGTTCGACGCCGGCGACTTCGGACTCGTTTCCGAGCTCCTGGCCGATTCCATGTGGCTTTCCAGGTTCCGCATCATCCCGTTCGTTTCGGTGGGAGAGGAGAGAGGGTTGCTCGCCGGGCTCCGAGCGGACGAGGTCAGGGTTTTCGGTGGCGCTCGGTCGACTTCTAGCCGAAATGCCGTGGTCGGAGTGATGATGAGACGGGTCTCGCCCGAAGGAGCTTTTGCCGCGCTCCTCCATCCCGATATCCTGGCCGAGGCGTCCTGAGCAGGGTTCGCCATGCGGGCGCCACCGCTGCGGCGGCTCCATTTCCGTCCGGGAGGGGACCAGGATGAGCGTAGGGTCGAATCTGAGGCACCGGCTGTCCGCTCTGAGGATCGCCCTCGTGCTCTACGCCGTGAGGCGTGGGTTCCTCCCGCGCCATGTCGTGCTCTATGTGGGCAACGGCGAGGTCCTCCCGCCCCCGCTTTCCAGCGACGAGGAGAGCGAGCTCTTGGCGAGGTTGGAGCGCGGCGATTCCCAGGTGAAGAGCGAACTCATCGAGAGGAATCTGAGACTGGTGGTGTACATAGCGCGAAAGTTCGAGAACACGGGGATCGGCGTGGAAGACCTGGTGTCCATCGGGACGATAGGCCTCATCAAGGCGGTCAATACTTTCGACCCTTCGAAAAGGATCAAGCTAGCAACTTACGCCTCGCGGTGTATCGAGAACGAAATCCTCATGTATCTTCGCCGCACCAGCAAGTCCAGAGCTGAAGTGTCATTCGATGAGCCGCTCAACGTGGACTGGGACGGCAACGAGCTCCTGCTTTCAGACGTAATGGGGACGGACACGGACGTCGTGTACAAGTGCATCGAAGAGAAAGTCGACAAGTCCCTGCTCGACGACGCCATGAAGAGGTTGTCAGCGAGGGAGAAGTGCATAATGGAGTTGAGGTTTGGCCTGCGTGACGGCACTGAGAAGACCCAGAAGGAGGTGGCGGACCTCCTTGGCATTTCGCAGTCGTACATCTCCCGGCTGGAAAAGAGGATCATCCGCAAGCTCCGCAGAGAGATGAGAAAGGTGGAATAGAGGCACCGACGACGCCTTCGAGGGGTCGCCGGATCCCGCGGGTTCGAGATCTGGCGCTGGTTGACGGATACGGCGAACGGAATGTATTCTAGTCTTGATGCGGGATGACAAGAGGACGCTGGTATTCATATGCCAGCGTTTCTTGGAGAGCAGCTTTTGGGTCTTTTGGGGGAGTGTCCGTGGGTTTGACGGAGCGGAAGAGGGAGTTTCTTGCGGCCCTGTGCAAGCTGTACGACGAACGCATGGAGCCGGTTCACTACGAGGACGTGGCAAGGGAACTCGGCGTGAGCAAGTGGACGGCGTACGACGTGCTACGGAGCCTCGCCGCGGAAGGGCTCGTTGCGGTGGAGTACACTTTGAACAGGCGTGCGAGGACTCCAGGAAGGTCCATGGTGGTGTTCCGTCCTGACACGTGTCGGGAAGACCTGCATAGTTCACTTGCGAGACATTGCGGGCGTTCGCCTTTCGACGAGGAACTGGACGGAATCAAGAACTACCTCGTCGCGTGCCTCGGGGCACTGGGAGACCCCACATCCCAGGGCATCTGGCAGGGGTTCATGGAGAAGCTCGATCGCGCGACTGGGCCCGCGGCGTTCTGCGGCTACATGGCCGTGCTTCTCGTTGCGTGCACGCGCCTTCTCGGAGGGAATGGCTTGGACGCTCTGGGGCGGCTCGTGGAAGCAGGCGCGGACGCCCATAGCGCCCTGGTGGTGTTCTCGGGGGCAATCATAGGGATGTTCGTTTCGCATCCCTGTCTGCCAGGGGATGTCACCGGGAAGATAGCGGGCTATATGAGAAGGTTTCAAAACCAAGTCGACAACTTGAGCGGGCGGGAAAGATGTCTGCTGCTCGAATTCGTGAGGGAGATCCTGGGACGTACATGCCGTAGCGGACGGAGTCCGTCGGGTTCGTGAGCCGGGCTTGCGGCACGGACGGTTGCAGCCGAAGCTCGCGTGTCGCGAAAGCTTGGACGAATAGGGACCGGGGGAGGTGTTGACCGGAAGCGATCATGGCTCCTCGGCGGGTGGGGGCATGTCAACGGAGCGGCCTGCGTGTGTTGAGTGACTCGATGACGTCCCGGAAAGGAGGCTGGAGGGTGAGAGCGTACGAACTGATGAAGAAGTATGCTGCGACCCAGGTGGTTGACTACATGCTTTCGTTGCTTTCCAAGGATCCCCAACGTCACCTGGTGGCACTCACGAAGATTCTCGAAGCCTTCGCCGCGACGGTGGAGCACAAACAGCAGATCGAGATGGCGAGGCGCGCTTTCGAGAATCCAGACCATGTGTGGACCCGGTATGCCGAGAGGGCGTTTTCATCCCTTCACCCGAGTTTTCGAACGAAGGGGCTGGTCAATCTGTTCGTGAACGAGGTCTATCTAGGATGGCAGGAGCGCAAGAAGCACGCTGACAGGCTCGGAACGAACGTCCCAGCCCTCCTGGTGATAAGCCCCACGATGAGGTGTAACCTCGCGTGCACCGGGTGTTACGCTGGGAGGTATACGAAACGCGATGAAATAGACACGGCGACCTTTGACAGGATCATTACAGAAGGCAAGGAGCTCGGCATCCACTTCATAGTGGTATCTGGCGGCGAGCCATTCACGCGGGAAGATCTCCTTGACATGGCTGCGAAGCACGATGACGTCGTGTTCATGGTGTATACCAATGGCACTCTGATCGACAAGCCCGTGGCGAAACGGCTAGCCGAATTGGGCAACATATCGCCCGCCATCAGCGTGGAGGGGTTCGAGGAGGAGACAGATGCTCGGAGGGGACCTGGCACGTTTGCCCGGGTGATGCAGGCCATGGACAATCTCAAGGAGGCAGGGGCCATCTTCGGCTTCTCAGCCACATACACAAGGCTGAACGTTGACGTCGTAGCGAGCGACGAATTCGTGGACATGTTGATCGACAAGGGGGCCATGTATGGATGGTTCTTCACGTTCGTGCCGGTTGGCAAGGACGCCGACATGGACCTCATGTGTTCTCCCGAGCAACGGGACAGGATGCGCAGACACATCCTTCACATCCGCGAGACGAGGCCCATATTCGTGGCTGACTTCTGGAACGATGGGCCTCTCGTGGCTGGATGTCTTGCGGGCGGAAGATCCTATCTTCACATAAACGCGAGAGGCGACGTCGAGCCCTGCGTCTTCGTGCATTTCGCCGTGGACAACATAAAGAATACAACCATCAAAGATGTACTTACCTCTCCCTTCTTCATGGACATAAAGTCCAGGATGCCCTTGAATCGGAATCATCTCAGGCCGTGCATGATAATAGACAACCCGCACATCTTGAGAGACGTGGTGACCAAGCACGGGGCTCGTCCGACCCATGAGGGGGCCGACTGTGTCACGACCGTGCTTGCTGGGGCGCTTGACGAATACGCCGAGGCTTACGGCAGGATAGCGGATGCCGCATGGGAACGGGAATACGAGCAGGCGCGGGCGAAAGCAGTGGCGGCGGCGGGCAAGTAAAGGTCTCGGCAAGGCTGGAGGGGTCGCATGTCGAGGCGAGGCGGCTGAAGAGCGGGAGCGCTAAGCATCATTCGATGGAAGAGCGCCCCGGTCATAGGCTGCCTCGCCGGCAACTCTACGCGATCACTGTTTGGGAGGTTCGGCGTATTCGCTCGCCTCGACGAGAATGACGTCCAGGCCGATCCTGCGGATCTTCTCCCAGGGGATGACATAGTCGTTGTAGCGGCCAAGTATGCCCATCAGCCTGGCGGGTCCGGGCACCATGATGGCTTTGACTTGCCCTGTGGCAAGGTCGATCTCCATGTCACAAATGGGGCCCAGTCTGCGGCCGTCCACGACGTTCACGACCTCACGGCTCCGAAGATCGGAGATGCGGACCAGCATCGCCACCACCCCCAAGGCTTGCATAGATCACTATATTCGCAGGGACGGCGTCGCGTGCGCGTCCTTGCGTGTTCTCTTGACTCGAGTGGGATGGGTGGCACGCGCCATGAGTCATCCCGCTGTGAGGGCTAGGAGAGGGCGGTATAGATCACCGTCTCCGCGGCTACGAGGGGGGCTGAGCAGGCCGATGCATCCCGCTTGCGTATCCGGGACGAACGAGAGCAACAACCGTGTGTCTCCAGGCGTTGGCGGCCGAAAAGCCGGCGGGGACGCAGTCGCCTGTTCTCCCGGGCGCGCGAGCGCCGGCCAACCATCGGGGCCGTCAGAAGTAGACGCCCCGAAGTCCAACCGGAGTTTGGCAAGGGCTTCCCCGGGCGAGAGCTCGAGAGCGAGGCCCTTGACTTCCCTGTTCCCGTCGAGTTGGATGAAACACAGCGGCGGGAACAGGACACACCACCAGTTTCGTCCCTTTCCTGCTCCGAGGATCACTCTTACGGCGTCGTAGTTGCCGCCAGGAAGCGTGACCGAACCGTACGTGCGTTCAGGAAAGGGAAACGTGCCCATCTCCACCTGGGCGCCGTACGACTTCCCCGCCGCCAGGACGCGTTCCGACGCGACCGCCTCAATCTTGCCGGCATCCTCCCGAAGGACCCGCCAGGCCTCCTCCTTGGTCGCGACAGATCCCAGAATGTCCTTCGCCCGTGCGAGGACGGCGTCGCGGACGGCGAGCTTCAAAGCCTGATCCTCGGGGCTGTCGCTGTTTGCGACGACGTGCAAACGTATGAGGTTCTCTGTGTTGAATGCCTTCTCTGCCTCCGACGTGGGGCTCGAAGGTAGGATCATGCTATCGAAAACCGCCGCCGACAGAGCCACGCCGGCGGCAGTGATGACGAGTATGAGCGCGCTTACTGCTATCCTCACCCGCAACACACTTACCTCCCATTCCCACAGCGCGCGGCGTGGGTCCTCACATGAACCGCCTCATGTGTTTGAGAGCGGCTTTCTCAAGCCGAGATACCTGGGCCTGCGAGATACCGATCTCGTCTGCCACTTCCATCTGGGTCTTCCCTTCGAAGAACCTCAGTCTCAGGATGAGCCGTTCCCTGTCACTCAGCTTCTCCATGGCCTCCCGAATCGATATCCCTTCGAGCCAGGTGGAATCCTGGTTCTTCTCGTCACTGACCTGGTCCATGACGTAAATCGGGTCGCCACCGTCGTGGTAAATCGGTTCGAAGAGCGATACAGGATCCTGTATCGCGTCGAGCGCGTACACCACTTCCTCACGAGGCATTTTGAGCTCGTCAGCGATTTCCGTGATGGATGGCTCCTTGGAGTTCCTGTTGACAAGGACGTCCCTTACCTGGAGGGCTTTGTAAGCGACATCTCGGAGCGAGCGGGAAACCCTGATAGGGTTGTTATCTCTGAGATAGCGGCGGATCTCTCCGACTATCATCGGGACCGCATACGTCGAGAACTTGACGTTCTGAGACAGGTCGAAATTGTCAATGGCCTTCATCAGACCTATGCACCCAACCTGGAAGAGGTCGTCCACATACTCACCTCTGTTATTGAAACGCTGTATCACGCTGAGCACCAGGCGGAGGTTTCCGTAAATGAGCTTGTCGCGGGCGTCTTTGTCACCCCGTCTGACGAGATCGAGGAGTTCGCGCATCTTCTGGTTGCTCAGAACGGGGAGCTTCGAGGTGTTGACCCCGCATATCTCGACCTTGTTCGTCATTGTGAGGGGTTCCCCCGTGTTTCCAGAATATCTCAGCTCCAATACAAGTATTGCCCCCTGCGCACGCTTTTATTCCGGTCTGGACTGGCGGAATCTTAGATGTGCTGAGCTTTCCGTGCGTGTGGGGCTCGTTGGCGCGTCCCGGGACAGGCACGACGGACATATGAAGCAAGGATGAGATAAGGGACGTGCCGAGGAGCTGGGGTCTCGTGAGCCGCCCTCTGTCGCGGGAGGATGGCAAATAGGGGTTCGACATACAATATGTTGGGCGATATAATGGTAATTGCCCACAACATATAGACAGTGGCGGCCCTACCTGACAAAGCATGTGCTCGGGAGGGGACATATGAAGTGCCCATATTGCGGACAGCCCGACAGCAGGGTGATCGACTCGCGTGCCACAGATGAGGGAGCTGCGATCCGGCGAAGGCGGGAGTGCGTGTCGTGCGAGCGGAGGTTCACGACGTATGAGGTCGTCGACGAAGTGCCGCTCATGGTCGTCAAGAAGGACGGCAGGAGGGAGCCGTTCAGTCGCAACAAGATACTGACCGGACTCATGAAAGCGTGTCAGAAACGTCCCGTCCCGATGAGAGTCCTTGAGGACATAACCAGCGACGTGGAAAGAGAGCTCAAGGGCCGCCTGGAGCGCGAGGTATCCAGCAGAGAGATCGGGGAGATGGTTATCCGGAGGCTTCGTGACCTCGACAAAGTTGCGTACGTCCGCTTCGCTTCCGTCTACCGGGAGTTCAAGGACATCGACACGTTCATGGAGGAGTTGAGAAAACTCCTGAATGAGGAGTGACCGTCCTCCGGGGCTCGGGCGAGGCGCGGGCGAGGATGTAGGAAGCGGCGGGCGGGCCTAGGAGGATGGAGGTCCCGAGCGAAATCGATGAGGGTCTTTGGGAGAGGTGAGGTTCCTTTGGCCGTTGGGGCTGGTGCGACACAAGTGATCGTCGAGGCGAGCGGGAAGGCGGGGTCTGAAAGACAGCTGCGGGTTTTCTCCAGCATTCAGAAGCGCGATGGACGTATCGTGCCTTTCGACAAGGCTAAGATAGTGAACGCGATCTACAAGGCGATGCGGGCAGTCGACGAAGAGAACCTCCGACTTGCGGAGGAGCTCACGGAGAGGGTGCTCGCGCACGTCGCTGTCGAGTGCGTGGGCGCGATCCCCACCGTTGAGGGCGTCCAGGACGTCGTGGAAAGGGTGCTCATCGAGGCCGGCCACGCGAAAGTTGCCAAGGCGTACATCCTGTATCGCGACAAGCGCACCAGGATCCGCGAGGCGAAGGCGGAACTCATGGACGTGGTGGCCGACATCCTCGTGGAGACCAACCGCGAGAACGCCAACGTAGGAAACTCGCCTTCGGCCAAGATGCTGCAGATCGCCTCAGCGGCGAGCAGGCATTACTATCTCCACAGGCTCATCCCGGAGGACATAGCCCGTGCGCATGTGGAAGGGGACATCCACATTCACGATCTCGATTGGTACGGCAAGACGCTAACGTGCGTTCAAATACCGCTGTACGATCTCCTATCGAAAGGCTTCAGCACAGGGCATGGGTACATACGGCCACCGAGACGCCCGGCGTCTGCCGCAGCGCTTGCCGCGATCATCCTACAGAGTTCGCAGAACGACATGCACGGAGGCCAGTCCTTCGGGTTCTTCGACCGCGATCTCGCTCCCTTCATGGACGGTCACTCGGAGGACGAGGTCTTTCAGGCAATGGAGGCGCTCGTCTACAACCTCAACTCCATGCACAGCAGGGCAGGGTCGCAGGTGCCTTTCTCTTCGATCAACCTCGGGTGCGACTTGAGCGAAGCCGGAAGGATGGTCACGCGCTGCCTGCTACTCGCGTTTGAGAAGGGTCTCGGCCGCGGGGAGAATCCGATATTCCCAAACATCATATTCAGGGTGAAAGACGGCATCAACATGAAGCCCGGCGACCCGAACTACGACCTGTTCAGGCTGGCCGTGCGAGTCGCGAGCCGCCGGATGAACCCGACCTTCTCGTTCATGGATTCCTCGTTCAACCGCAAGTACGGCTCCGAAGTCGCGTACATGGGGTGCCGCACGCGCGTCATAGCCAACAGGCACGGTCCCGAGGTTACCACGGGCCGCGGCAACCTTTCGTTCACGTCTGTCAATCTGCCGCGCGTGGCGCTCTTGGCCAGAGGAGACATTGAGAGGTTCTTCGTAGGGCTCTCGGAGGTCATGCGCCTTGCCGCAAGGCAGCTCTATCATCGCTACAACGTGCAGCGGAAGTTGAGAGTGAAGGACATGCCGTTTCTCATGGGTCAGCGCCTCTATCTGGGGTCGGAGGCGCTCGGTCCGGATGATTGCATCGAGTCGGCGATACGCCACGGCACGCTGTCCATTGGGTTCATAGGACTTGCCGAGACCCTCAAGGTGCTGGTGGGAGCTCATCATGGGGAGAGCGCCGACGCTCAGAAGCTGGGGCTCGAGATAGTGGGATTCATGAGGGAACGTGTGGACGAAGCAGCGGAGATCCACGATCTCAACTACACTCTCCTCGCGACCCCCGCGGAAGGCCTCTCAGGAAGGTTCGTCGCCCTCGACCGCAAGAGGTTCGGGGTCGTACCGGGCGTAACCGACAAGAAGTTCTACACGAACAGCTTCCACGTGCCCGTGGACTTCGAGATAGGCATGTACGACAAGATAGCGTTGGAGGGGCCGTACCACAGGTTCACCAACGCGGGACACATCTCATATGTAGAGCTTTCGTCGCCCCCGCTCCACAATGCCGAGGCGGTCGAGGCCATACTGCAGCACATGGCGAGGTGCGACGCGGGCTATGGCGGCATAAACTTCCCCATAGACGAGTGCAGATCGTGTTCCTTCTGTGGGGTCATAGCCGAGGCCTGCCCGAGGTGCGGATCGGTAGACATAAGGAGGGTCCGGCGGATAACGGGATATCTATCGACCATCGACAGGTTCAACGATGCCAAACGCGAAGAGCTTGCTGCAAGAAGACCCCACCTCTCGTTCTGAGAGCCGACCTTGTTCGGGAAGGGTGATGCAATGACTGAGGTCACGCTCAGACTTGCAGGGATCACAAGGGAAAGCGTGGTGGACGGCCCAGGGATAAGGGCGGTCGTGTACGCCCAAGGCTGTCCGCATCGCTGCAAGGGATGCCATAATCCAGAGACCCACGACCCGGACGGCGGGCGGACGCTTGCCTTGGGAGATATCGTGGACCAAATGCGGCTGACCCCGATAGTGCGCGGCATCACTTTCAGCGGTGGGGAGCCATTCGCCCAGGCGGGGGGCTTCGCGCTTCTCGGGCGGCGGCTCAAGCGCATGGGCTTCGATATCGTGACGTACACAGGATACACGTGGGACGAGCTCGTGAGACCCGACGCGCCGGCGGCCTGGCGCGAGCTCCTCGACGTCACCGACATCCTCGTGGACGGCCCGTTCCTGGAAGGCGAGAAAGACGCCAATATCGCATTCCGGGGGTCGCGTAACCAGCGCATCATAGACGTAAAGGGATCCTTACGCCTGGGCGCCGTGGTCGACCTTGGCCGGAAGTACGATCTTGGGGCCGCTTCGGCGCCTCCCGACGAGCGCTGAGGCGCGCGAAGATGCTTGGCTGGCGTCGCTCGAGCGGTGTCGAAGGATGGTGAGGGGCTTGGAGGCGCGTCGCGCAGGCGGCGTTGAATACCTGGTATTTCCTGAGCTAGAGGCGATCGGAGCGGTATCGCACGCCTTTACCACGAGGCGTGGCGGGACGAGCGAAGGCCCCTTTGCCACGCTCAACATGGCGTTTCACGTGGGCGACGATCCACACCGGGTACGGAAGAACCGTGGCCTGGTGCTGTCGGCGCTAGGAGCCCCAGAGGGGGGACTCGTCGCTGGAGAGCAGGTGCACGGCGAGGCCGTGGCGGTCGTCGGTCCCGAAGACAGGGGGCGGGACTGGTCGCCTTGGTCGCAAGGCATACCGTCGACTGACTGTCTCGTGACGGCGTCCCCGGGCGTGGTGATCTCGTGTTACGTGGCTGACTGCGTGCCCGTCTTCCTCGCTGACCGGTCGGGCCGAGCGATTGGGCTCGTGCACGCAGGATGGCGCGGGATCGCTCGTCGCGCGCCGGTAAGAGCCGTGGAGGCGCTGTGCGCAGAGCTCCACGTGAGCCCGCGCCGCCTCGTGGCGGGGATCGGTCCTTCGATAGGGCCGTGTTGCTACGAGGTTGGGCGCGAAGTAGCCGAGGCGTGCGAGTCCGCGGCGGGCACGGCCGATATCGCTCGTCCGACGGGAAGCCAACGTTTCAGGCTGGATCTCAAGGAAGCGTGTCGTAGGGAGCTCGAGCTTGCGGGGCTCGAGCCAGACAGCATCGTCGTCGCGCCCCATTGCACGTCCTGCAGGTTCGACCTCTTCTTCTCGCACAGGGCGGCGCGCGGCACCACCGGGCGCATGGCGGCCATCATGTTCATCTCCGAGTGACTGCCGTAGCTTCTTCCGCTTACATTCGATCGCCCGTCAGTTTGTGTCCGGCATGTCGAACCTCCAAGGTTTCGGTGCCGCGATGTCATACAGCTCCGAATCGCGACGAACACAAGTTGACCGGTGCCGTCCCCATCGAGGCAGGACTTGAACGCGGCCTGTAGAAAGACTATCGCTGTACGGGAGGTATCGGGCGTGCGCGGTGCCAGAACCTGGACTTGTGGCAGAAACAGTGGAAGAAGGAGGCACACGCCCCCAGGGCCCAGGGGAGACACGACCGGAAAGGCGGGTCTTGGCCGCTCCCACTTGACGCTCGCTGGAAGCGCTCCGCACCGCGCGGCGGCCAGCGGGACGACGGTTTCCGCCGCGTGCGACGCCGGCAAGCGGCGGCGCACCCGCTCGCTCGTTGCGGGCAGCGCCATGTTCCTGCTGGCTGTCATCAGCTTCGCCGTGTGGTCTCTTCACAAGGCAACGACGATCTCCGCGTTCGAGAGGCGGCTGGAGTGCGCGCAGGCGGTGTGGGGCTCGGTCGAGGAAGGCCCGGAGGTCGACGCGGTGATCGTGAGGGACGAGAGGGTATTCGTGTCGCCCATCGCGGGGAAGGTCAGGCTGCTGGCTCAGGAGGGGGAGCGAGTCAGGGCGGGAACGACGGTTGCCGAGGTTGTGCGGGAAGACGCCAGGCAGACTCTGGAACCTCGACTTGCAGACGCTACGGAAGAACTTGCGAGGTTCGACGCGTACGCCCGGGCGAGGCTGGAGGACCTGCGGCGGCAACAGGCCGTCCGGAAGATCGAGGTCGAAAACGAGAAGCGTGCGCTTGACCTGGCGAGGGCTTCAGGGGATGCGAAGGCTGAGAAGGAGCACCGGGAGTCGCTCGCCCGAGCGAATGCCGAGGTCGCCGCGGTGACCACACGCCTGGAGCAGGAGGAGAAGGCGCTTCGGGAGAAGGGGCTGGCGATCGCCGCGAAGGTGCGGTCAAGGGAGGACGCATACAAGACGGCCGTTTCCGACCTGCGCGCCGAGGCGCCCGGCGTTGTCAGCTACGAGCTGGATGGCCTGGAGATGGTCCTGACACCTGTCTCCGCCCGAGAGATCTCGCCAGGCCGAGTCCGGTCACTTGCTGGATCAGCCGTACACGTGACCGACGGACTCGAGGTGAGCCAAGGGGAGCCCGTATTCCGGCTCGTGGACAATTACCGCTTGCTCCTGCTCGTGCCCCTTTCAGGAGGGGAAGCGGACGGCATCGCGTCGTCGAGCGTGAGCGTGAAGTTCACTTCTCCGGAGGTGGGGGGAGGGGTGCTTCGCGCGCGCGTCATTGCCCAGAGTGATCCCGCGCCCTCAGGGGAGCGAAACGTGCTCTTGGAGGTATCCGGCTTTCCACAGGAGCTATGCCGCGTGCGGCGGGCACGTGCGAAGCTGGTCACGAAAGTGGCATTCGGGCTTACGATCCCGCGCCGCGCGGTCGTGCAGGACGGCGACGAGCGTTTCGTGTACTCCCCCGTCAATCTTGGTGTGGTGAAGAGGCCTGTGGAAATCGTGGCCGCCGAGCGGGACACCGTCGTCGTGAGGGGCCTGAAGGAAGGTCAGAGGGTCCTCACAAATCCGGCGATAGTGAAGGAAGAGCGCATCGCGGTGTGGCGCTGAGGCCGAAGGCGCCCGTGAGACATTAGGAGCAGCAGCGGTCCCGGAGGCGCACGTAGTTGACGGACATTGCTTTTAGGATACAAGTCATCCAGCGGCGGATACGTGAGGCAGCCGCCAAGGCAGGTCGAGACCCTCGTGACATCGGGATCGTGGCCGTCACCAAGAACGTGCAGGTCCAGGCGGTGCGCGAGGCGGTCCTTGCTGGGATATCCACCATCGGCGAGAACCGCGTGCAGGAAGCGGTGAGCAAGTTCGCCGTCCTCGGCCCGTGCGTCGAAGGGAAGCCCGTCGCGTGGCACTTCATCGGACATCTCCAAACGAACAAGGTGAGGCTCGCACTGGACGTGTTCAGTCTCATCCACTCGTTGGATTCGTGGAAACTGGCGTGCGAGATCCAGCGGGTCGCCGAGAAGACCGACAAGACCGTTGATTGCCTCCTTGAGATCAACGTGTCGGGCAAGCAGACAAGGTTCGGCGCGGACCCGGCGGAGGCGGTGGGTCTCGCGAAACGAGTGAGCGTCTTGGACAGGGTAAGGCTTATCGGCGTAATGGCAATCGCTCCCGTGGTCGACACCAAGGAGGAGGCGAGGCCATACTTCCGCATGGCCAGGGAGATTTGCGGCAGAATACGCGACGAGGGCCTGTTCAGGGCGAGCAGGGTTCACTTGTCCATGGGGATGACCCAAGATTTCGAGGTGGCAGTGGAAGAAGGCTCCACACTGGTGAGGATCGGCACGGGCATTTTCGGGCCTCGGCGAGAGGGGGCGGTGATGTGAGGAAAGGCTTCATCGATCGGATTCTCGACTTCATGGGCTTCGGTGAAGTTGTAGAAGACGAGGATGAGATGGGAAACGAAGGCCTGAACGACCAGCGTTTTTCCGAGCGGGAGCCTGTAGCCGCAGCGAGGTGTGGCCGGGGCCGGGGCGTGGTTCCGCTCCCGCAACCGCCCAGAGCCAAGCTGGTCGTGACGGAGCCCCGTGCTTTCGACGACATCCCCGGTATTCTCGAGCACCTCAAGAAGCGACGGCCCGTCATAATAAGCGTCGCAGAACTAGATCGCGATCTCGCCCGGCGAGTGTTGGACTTCGCCGGCGGGGCCGCATACGCTCTCGATGGCAGCATGCAGAAGGTAGGCGACGGGATTTTCCTTTTCACGCCGAGCAACTTCGAGATAGGCGTGGACCTGCCGGCGAAGGGCGAAGTAGCCGCGGCGGCGTCTTCGATCTTCAGCCGACCCTGATCCGTCGACGAGTCGGGAGGGCGGGTGCGGGTAGCTGAGCGGGTATCGAGGTCGGGGCTTTGGGTAGTGGGGAAGGAGGATGGTTCGTTGGCCGGTGGGCGTGTCGAACGAGAGGAAGGGGGCACCGAACCAGGCTTGGAGCGACGCACAAAGGTCGTGAAGGGCACCGTTGCAAGGCTGCGGCTGGACGCCGTGGCGAGCCTTGGGTTCGGAGTCTCCCGAACGGCCATGGCAGAGGAGATCAAGCGGGGACGCGTCGCGGTCAACGGCGTCCGGAGGCTCGACCCGTCATTCGGAGTGAAGCCTTGTGACGTGATGACCCTCGAAGGCAGGGGCAACGTGAGGCTCGCCCACGTTGCGGGGGAGACCCGCAAAGGGCGCACGCTGGTCCACCTCGAACGGGAGGTGGGGGAAGGTCTATGAGTGAGGGGCGGGCCGATGCGCGGGCCGGCGGTTCCATTCCGGCGGAAAGCGAGGGGCGTGCACGGCAGGGCAAAGCGACGGAAAGAAGGATAGCGGTCGTTGGCATACTGGTTGAGGACAGACTGAGGGCAGTCCCTAAGGTCAACGAGATCCTGAGCTCCCACGCTGACATGATCCTCGGGAGGATGGGCGTGCCGTACCGGGAGAAGAACATCGCTGTGATCGCCCTCATTGTTGACGGAACCACCGACGAAATAGGAAGCCTCACCGGCAAACTAGGCAGCCTTCCGGGGGTGAAGGTGAGGTCGGCCGTGACGGCGTGAGAGGAGGCGATGGAAACGGCATCCGGAAGCAAGCAAGGCAACAGGGCGAGGCTGAGTGTGAGGGTGAAGCCTCGCTCTTCTGTTTCACGGGTGGCTGGGTTCGAGGGCGGCACCCTTGTGGTGAGGGTGGGCGCTCCTCCAGTGGACGGTCTGGCCAATCGAGCGGTGTGCGAGCTCGTGGCGGAACTGGTCGGCGTGAGCAAGTCCTCGGTCAAGATCGAGAGAGGGGAGAGATCCCGGGACAAGGTCGTGGCGGTAGACGGCATTTCCCAGGAGCGAGTCGACATGGTGCTGGCGAAATTAGGGAGGGAGCAAGAAGGGCAAACTAAGTAAGGTCACGGCAGGTGAGAGGTGGCGGGCTTCGCGAGGCGATGGACAGAAGGCGCAGACAGGTTAGGACGGCGCTCGACCAGGATACGGCGAACACTCTGGTTCGCCGTATGGCAGAGCTGTCGCTTGCCATGGACAAGATGAACATCGCGGAGTACGTGGAGTTCCTGAGGAGCCCCAGGCGGATCATCTATGTCAACTTCATTGGCGGGCTCGCACGAGGTTTCGGTATCGGCATAGGTGCGACCGTGCTGGCCGCCGCATTCCTCCTGATACTCTCCCGCCTCGTTCAACTCAATCTCCCGGTCATCGGCAGATTCATCGCGGAGATCGTGAGGATAGTGTCCGAGCACCTGAGGGTGAGATGAGGATTGAGATGAGCATAGCGTGGTGATGCCAGCCTGGGGGAAGGGGGAGGGGCGGCTCGATACACTGGAGTTGAGGACATTGGAAAGACGACTGCAACAGGCGTTCCTTGCAAGGCTCCTCGAGGAGAGATCGAGGCTGGAAAGCCGCATAGGTGCCCTCGAGGGGCGCGGCGGCCAGGGAGGGCTCGACACGTCCATGAGGGACTCCATAGGCGAGTTCTCTCTATATGATAATCACCCGGCGGACGTCGGGAGCGAGCTCTTCGAAAGAGCAAAGGACCTGAAGTTCCGGGATGACGCCCGCTTGCTGCTGAAGCTCATCGACGAGGCCATCGAGAGGGTGAGAAGCGGGGTCTACGGGACGTGTGAACGCTGTGGCCGGGAAATAGGCGAGGAGAGGCTGGAGATGGTGCCGTACACGGCGGTGTGCGCCCGCTGCAAGGAGCAAGTGGAGAAGGAGATCCCCGCCCGGCGCGTGCGTCCTATCGAGGAGGAGGCCATAGGCAGGCCATTCGGCCCGCACATATTGGACGGCAAGTCCCCCGGCATAGACGGCGAGGACGTGTGGCAAGACGTGGCTCGCTACGGCACCTCAAGCACGCCGCAGGACGTGCCCGGCGCTGAGGAGTATGGTGAGGCGTTCGATGACGCCGACGAGGTCGAGGGGGCGGTCGAGCGGGTGGACCTCATCATGGCAGAAGACCCAGACGAAATCCCGCCCGATCCCGACGCGCCTAGGCGGCGTCCTTGAAAGCCCCCCAGGTATGTGGTACAATACCTACGGCACGCGCGGCGCCGTCAGAGCTGACTCTGGGCGCAGACGATCTCCGGACGGGCGGGATGTGTCGAGGGTGGGCGCAAGGACCCGGCCGTGGCTCATCGCTGCGGCTGTCATCGCAGTAGACCAAGGTACCAAGATCCTCGTGGAGAGGAGCATGCCCGGGGGCGGCGCCATCGCCCTGCTGGGAGGCGCGGCGCACATAGTGCACGTGCGCAACGCCGGGTCGGCTTTCGGCATATTCCGCACGGCGACCATCCCGATGCTCGTGTCCGCTCTCGTGGTCACATGGTGGCTCGTCGCGAACCTGACCGGCACGATGCGCGGGTCAGGCCGGGTGTTCGAAACGGGATCGTCCGTCATGGTAGGGGGAGCTCTGGGAAACCTCATCGACAGGGTCCGCGCCGGGTGCGTCGTGGACTTCGTGGATTTTCACTTCTGGCCGGTGTTCAATCTCGCGGATACCGCTATTGCCGTTGGAGCGTTGCTGGTAGTGTACGCAATGGTTCTGGGGAAAACCAGGGGGAGGAGTAGCGAGTGAGGCCAATACTGTTCCAAATCTGGAGGATACCGGTCTTTTCGTACGGTTTTCTTCTCGCGGTCGCGTTCGTGGTTGGCACGATCTTGGGAGTCAGGGAGGCAAAGCGGAGGGGCATAAACCCCGACAAGATCATCGACCTCGCGCTCTATACGTGTATTGCCGGGATCATCGGCGCGCGCCTGCTTTTCATCCTGTTGGACATACCGACCTACTTCCAGGATCCGGTCAAGATCGTGAATTTGAGAGATGGAGGCCTCTCATTCCAAGGAGGTCTCGCCTCGGCGATACTCGTGGGCATTTGGTACTCTCGCCGCGAGAAGCTGGATGCTTGGGTCCTGGCTGACATAGCTGCCCCTATCATCCCGCTGGGCTACGCGCTGGTGAGAGTGGGCTGCCTTCTCAACGGGTGTTGCTATGGGCTTCCGGCTGGTGTGCCGTGGGCTCTCGCAGCGAAGGCGGGTGACCAGACGCTGCGCCATCCCACCCAGGTGTATGCGGCTCTCCTGAGCCTGGTGATCTTTGCGGTGCTCTTCATGAAGAGGAACCACAAGAAGTTCCCGGGTTACCTAATGTTCCTCTACGTCGGGTTGTATTCGGTGGCTCGTTTCATCGTGGAGATCTTCCGGGACGTCCCGAGGATGCTGGGGCCTCTCTCCATCACGCAGCTGGCAAGCATCGTGGTGGCCTTCGGTGCATTCGCGTGCATCGCCTTGTTATCGTCGGACGAACTGCGGCAAGAGCGCTCGGGTCAGGCGGTGGGGCGCGAGTAGAATGGACCGGTCGCCGCTGGAGATCCACGTGGACGAAGCTGACGAGGGCAAGCGCCTTGATGTGTACGTCGCAGGGCGGCTTGCCCTCTCCCGTTCCGCAACGCAGAGGCTTATCGACGAGGGTCGCGTGCTGGTGGCCGGAGAGCGGGCGAAGGCCGCGAGACGCGTGGGCACGGGAGACATAGTAACTGTGAGCCTTCCCGATCCGAGGCCCCTGGCTGTGGTGGCTGAGGACCTCCCCCTTGACGTCCTGTACGAAGACTGTGACATCATTGTGGTCAACAAACCCCGGGGGCTGGTGGTTCATCCGGCTGCCGGAAACTGGTCCGGCACGCTCGTCAACGCCCTGTTGGCCCACTGCGCCGACCTCTCGGGCATTGGCGGTAAGATCCGGCCCGGGATAGTCCACCGCCTCGACAAGGACACTTCGGGCGTCATCGTCGCCGCCAAGAACGATGTGTCTCACCTTGCCCTTGCGCGCGACCTCAAAGAGCGCGCGGTGGACAAGACGTACCTCGCAGTTGTCCATGGCGTGCCGCGACCGAGGCGGGGCACGGTCGACGCTCCCATCGGACGTCATCCAGTCCACAGGAAGAGGATGGCGGTGGTTCCCGAGGGGCGCGGGAGAGCCGCGGTGACCGAATACGAGGTGCTGGAGGACCTGAGAGGCAGCGCGCTAGTCAAGGTGCATCCGCTTACGGGAAGGACCCATCAAATCAGGGTACACCTCGCGCACATCGGCCATCCCATCGTAGGTGATCCGGTATACGGAGGGCGAGCCCGCTCGAAAGAAGTGGCCACCGCCGTTGCCGCATCTGGGCTCTCTGGTCAGGCGCTTCACGCTTCGTCGCTCAGCTTCGCGCATCCGCGCACCCGAGAGAGGATGACCTTTTCGGCGCCCTTGCCTGAAGACATGCAGCGCCTACTCACTCGTCTGCGCCAGGAGCCGCAAGTTGGCCCTTGACATCTTCGGACGGCTTGTGATATGGTCGAGGCAAGGACAAGGGAATACCGTCTAGCACCGGCAGCGGCGGCCGAGGAGTTCCGGAACGGCGAGGCGGCCGAGGTGCGGGTGCGCGAGGGAAAGTGCGTCTAGGGTTCCACCCGCATGGCGCGTGACACATGGCGCGGCGGGGATCGGTCCGAGCGATGCAGGCGCGGCGCGTAGCGGCGCTACACCTTGAGGGATAAAAGCCCCGGCGGATGGGTTTCACTCGAAGCCTATCCGCCGGGGCTTTTGGCATTTCCTGCGGTGGGGAGGGGCTGAACATGGGTCAGACGGAAGGGCCGCGAACGCAGACGGAGGACACCGGCCGCGGCGTGAAGGTCATCGTGATGATGGGCAGTGACTCAGACCTGCCCGTCATGGGCGAGTGCATCAAAACGCTGGAGGAGTTCGGCGTTGAACACGAGGTCGTGGTGACGTCGGCGCACAGGTCGCTCGACAGGACCGTGTCCATCGCCCGGGGGGCAAGGGACAGAGGGGCTCGGGTCATCATCGCCGCAGCCGGCGGGGCGGCGCATCTCGCCGGAGTGGTGGCGGCGGCCACGGCGCTCCCTGTGATAGGGGTGCCATGCGCAGGCTCGGCTCTCACCGGACTCGACGCGCTGTATTCCACGGTGCAGATGCCGCCCGGCGTGCCTGTCGCGTGTGTAGGAGTGAACGCGGCGCGAAACGCTGCTCTCCTCGCAGTTGAGATCCTCGCTATAGCTGACCGGGGTCTATCCGAGGAGATCGATCGGTATCGGCAGCGCTTGGTGCGAGAGGTGGAGGCGAAACACGAGCGTGTGGCGGAAGCACTTGCTGAGGCTCGACAGGTCAAGACGAATGAGACGCATTAGCGAGGTGCGACCGCGTCGGCGATGGGTAGACGAGGAAGGGCCGGCGATGAGCGCACGAGCACACATTTGGGCCAGCGATGAACACGCGGAACGGATAGCAATGGCAAGGGGGGCGCAGCTGACGTGACACCGGGCGACGTGAAGATGGGTGAGGAGCTCGTATACGAAGGCAAGGCCAAGCGGGTCTATCGCATGCAAGATCCGAGGCACTATCTCATCGAGTTCAAGGACGACGCAACGGCTCAAGACGGTCGCAAGCGGGGACGGATCCTAGGAAAGGGCGTGGTGAACTGCCAGGTATCGGCGGTGCTCTTCTCGCATCTGGCTTCGCGCTCCATACCTACGCACTTCGTGGAGGTCGCTGGCGAGAGCGAGATGATCGTACGGAGACTTTCCATGCTTCCCCTGGAAGTCGTCGTGAGGAACATAGTCGCGGGCAGCCTTGCCAAGAGGCTCGGGATCGCGGAAGGCACGAAGCCCGCTTTCCCCATTGTGGAGTTTTACTACAAGAGTGACGCGCTGGGCGACCCGCTGGTCGTGGAGGATCACGTGATCGCTCTGGGCTTCGCCACGCGGGACGTGGTGGCTAAGCTCAGGGAGGCTTCGTGCGCCGTGAACAGGGAGCTCGCCCCCTTTCTAGCGGATAGGGGCCTGACACTAGTGGACTTCAAACTCGAGTTCGGCTGGTGCGACGGCGAGCTGCTTCTTGGGGATGAGATCTCTCCTGACACGTGTAGGCTTTGGGACGCGGCGACCGGTGACCGCCTGGACAAGGACCGCTTCAGGCGGGACATGGGAGGCGTGGAGGAAGCGTACGCCGAGGTGCTGCGGCGTGTCAGCGGCACGGATCGTTGGAGTATCTCGCGATGAGAGGGGGACGAGGGACCATGCGGTTCGTCGCTCAGGTCAAGGTGACCCTGAAACGGTCCATCCTGGACCCGCAGGGGTCAGCGGTGAAGAGGGCGCTTCATGCGATGAGCTACGACAACGTGCTGGACGTGCGCATCGGAAAGCACATCGAGGTTACGCTCACCGCTGATAGCGCAGAGTCCGCACAACGCCAGGTCCGGGAGATCACGGACAAGCTCCTTGCCAACCCTGTGATCGAGGACTTCTCATTCGACCTCTCTGAAGCTGGCAACGATGGAGGCGGGGCAGGGTGAAGGTCGGCATCGTGGTGTTTCCAGGCTCGAATTGCGATGCCGACTGCTATCGCGCCGTCGCCTCATTCGGCGTGGAAGTGGGGTATGTCTGGCATCAAGACCGTAAGCTGGATGGATATGACCTCGTCATCCTGCCGGGCGGGTTCTCGTACGGTGACTATCTGCGTGCAGGCGCGATAGCGAGGTTCTCCCCCATCCTGGACGAGGTCATGGGGTTCGCCGAAGCGGGCGGGCTCGTTCTGGGGATATGCAACGGCTTCCAGATACTCTTAGAGTGCGGGCTGCTTCCGGGGGCCATGCTGACGAACGCGGTCCCGCGGTTCAGGTGCGAAACCGTTCACTTGCGCGTGGAGAACGCGCAGACCCCTTTCACGCGCTCTTGCAACCGGGGGCAGGTCCTTTCGATGCCGATAGCCCACGCCAGCGGCAACTACTATGCCGACGATGAGACTCTAGCCGAGATCGAGTTGCGGGGTCAGGTGGTGTTCAGATACGTCAACGAAGACGGCGTCGCGACGTCGGAGGCCAACCCAAACGGATCGCGCCGGTCCATCGCCGGCATCACTAACAAGCAAGGAAACGTCCTGGGAATGATGCCCCACCCGGAGCGCGCGTGCGACGCACTTCTCGGAGGAACGGACGGCCGAGTGGTCTTCGCGTCGGTGTTCGATTTCCTTGCGGGAGGTGGAGAGCGTGGGTGAGAGCATCTGGCGGGAGATGGGCCTTGCAGACGAGGAGTACCAGCGCATCATCGCCATCCTCGGCCGCGAGCCCAATCTAGTGGAGCTGGGGATGTTCGCAGTCATGTGGTCGGAGCACTGCAGCTACAAGAACTCGAGGGCGGTGCTCTCCCTGCTTCCCACCTCGGGAAGGCGAGTTCTCCAGGGCCCCGGCGAGAACGCTGGCGTGGTAAGCATAGGGAACGGCTTGGCCGTCGTGTTCAAAATCGAGAGCCACAATCATCCGTCTGCCGTCGAACCGTATCAGGGCGCTGCGACGGGGGTCGGAGGCATCATCCGCGACATCTTCACGATGGGGGCCAGGCCCATCGCGCTTCTCGACGCGCTCCGGTTCGGCCCGCTCTCCGATTCCCGGTCGCGCCACCTCTTCACCCAGGTTGTGGCGGGCATAGCCGGGTACGGGAACTCCATCGGTATTCCCACTGTGGGCGGAGAAGTGGCCGTGCACGAGAGTTTCAGGGAGAGCCCTCTTGTGAACGTCATGTGCGTCGGGGTCGCTCCGGCTTCGGCCATCAAGAAGGCGGCGGCCAGGGGAGCAGGCAACCTCGTGATGGTCGTGGGTGCCCGGACCGGGCGCGACGGCATGCACGGCGCGACGTTCGCATCTGCCGAGCTCTCTCCGGAGGCAATGGCAAAACGTTCCGCCGTTCAGGTAGGAGACCCGTTCATGGAGAAGCTCCTGGTCGAGGCGTGCCTCGAGCTGTACGGGCTCGGGGACGATGTGGTCATCGGCATTCAGGACATGGGCGCAGCCGGGCTCACGTGCTCGTCGTGCGAGATGGCGGCACGCGGTGGCGTCGGCATGGAGATAGACGTCTCCAAGGTGTTGAGGCGCGAGGATGGCATGACGCCGTACGAAGTCATGCTCTCGGAATCGCAGGAAAGGATGCTCGTGGCCGTGAGGACCGGGAGCGAGCCCCAGGTCGAGCGGGTATTCAGGAAATGGGGCTTGGAAGCGACCGTTGTCGGCCGCGTGACGGACGATGGGATCCTCAGAATCAAGGACGGCGATGTAGTGGTCGCCGAGGTTCCGGCGAAAGCCCTCACCGATATGGCTCCTTGTTACACGAGGGAGGTCAGGGAGCCCGAGTACTATCGGCGTGAGAAGGAACGCGATCTCTCAAGCGTGCCTGAGCCCGATGATTACGCCATCGCTCTGGGACGGCTCCTCGCCTCGCCCCGCATAGCCTCCAAGGAGTGGGTGTACGGCCAATACGACCATCAGGTGGGGACGAACACAGTGGTGCTCCCCGGGCGAGGGACGTCCGTAGTGAGGGTGCCCGGGACGAACATGGGCCTCGCGCTCACTTGTGACGCCAATTCCCTGTACTGTTACCTCGATCCATGGGCGGGTGCGGCCCACGCTGTGACCGAGGCCGCTCGGAACATTGCCGCAGCGGGGGCCGAGCCCATAGGGATCACAGACTGCCTAAATCTCGGCAACCCCGAGAAACCCGAGGTGTTCTGGCAGTTCAGGCGGGCCGTTGAGGGCATGGCAGAGGCGGCCAGGGCGCTCGAGATCCCCGTGACCGGTGGAAACGTGAGCTTCTACAACGAGTCGAAGCGGGACGGATCCGTGGTTGTGGCGATTCATCCCACCCCGATGGTAGGGATGGTGGGGCTTGTCGAGGACCTCTCGCACGTAATGACTCCCGGCTTCAAACGAGAGGGGGATGTCGTGGCGCTTCTCGGACGGACCGGCGACGAGATCGGGGCCAGCGAGTACCTCTCCGAAGTCCACGGGATAGAGGGAGGGCCCGTGCCCGCTGTGGATCTCGAGGCTGAGCGGGCCGTGATCGAGCTCTCCTTGGCCATCATCCGGGGAGGACTCCTCTCGTCGTGTCATGATCTCTCTGAGGGCGGGCTCGCCGTGGCTCTGGCGGAGGCGTGCGTTCTGGGTGGAAACGGCAAGGGGCAGGGGGCCAGGCTCAGGCTTCCTGGCACGATGCGCGCCGACCGCTATCTCTTCAGCGAGTCGGGTGGGCGCATGCTCGTGTCGTTTAGGCCGGCCGCGACGAGCGCGGTTAAGGAAATGGCCGATGAGTACGGTGTGCCCGTCATGATCCTCGGCGAGGTGGGCGGAATGCGCCTGGTCATCGACGATGCGAGCCATGCGGGGGAGCGCGCCCGGAGGTTGGTGGACGTTCCCGTGAGCGGATTATCGCAGGTGTACCGGGGGGCGATATCATGGGCCCTGGAGTCGTGAACAGAGTGTGCGGCAAGGTCGCAAGCAGGGCGTGCGTGGCGCGGGGATGGCCGTTGGACTGGCGCGAGCAATGCGGCGTCATCGGGGTGATGACCGGCGCGGGCGGGCGCGCTTCGGAGCTAGCGCTTTACGGGTTGCATGCCCTCCAGCACAGAGGACAGGAGAGCGCGGGGCTCGCCGCGTCATCGGGCCCCACGACCGGCATTCGTCTTCACAAGGCCATGGGCCTCGTATCCGAGGTTTTCTCCGACGGTGCGGCGGAGGGCCTTGACGGGAACTTGGCCATCGGTCACGTCCGCTATTCAACGGCGGGCTCCACAGGGATAGCGGATGCCCAGCCCCTCGTCTTCCACTACGCCTGGGGCGATCTCGCGCTTGCCCATAACGGGAACGTGGTCAACGCGGACGCCCTCCGAAAATCCCTGGGCATGTCGGGTTCGGTGTTCCAGACCACCGTCGATACGGAGGTCCTGGGGTGTCTTCTTGCGAGATACTCCCAGAACGATCTGGGAGACGCCCTCGTCAAGTGCATGATCGACCTGGAGGGAGCGTACTCCGTCGTACTCATGACAGAGACCCAGCTCATCGGGATGCGGGATCCGCACGGCTTCAGGCCCCTCTGCATGGGCGTGCTACCGTCCGGCGGCTTCGCGCTTGCCTCCGAGTCGTGCGCCTTGGACGTGATGGGAGCAGAGCTCGTCCGGGACGTGGAACCGGGCGAGATCGTGTTCATCGACGGGGAAGGAGTCAAGTCTATACACGGACCAAAGGCCCAGAGGCGTGCCGTGTGTGCGTTCGAGTACATCTACTTTGCCAGGCCGGACAGCGTGATCGAGGGCATCAACGTGAGCGAGGCCAGGTACGAGATGGGTCGGGTGCTTTCGGAAGAGCACGACCTGGAGGGAGACGTGGTCGTGCCCGTGCCTGAGTCGGGCGTCGCCGCGGGCCTCGGCTTTTCGCGGGGAAGCGGCATACCCTTCGAATACGGGCTTGTCAAGAACAGGTATCTGGGCAGGACCTTCATCCAGCCGACGCAGGGCGCGAGGAGCCTTGGTGTGAGGTTGAAGCTCAACGCCGTCCGTCGCTTGGTCGAGGGAAAGCGCGTGCTTCTCGTGGACGATTCGATCGTCAGGGGAACGACCAGCGCGAGGCTGGTAAGGCTTCTCCGCGAAGCGGGAGCGAGGAGCGTGGGCCTGGTCGTGGCATCACCGCCCGTGGCTTACCCATGCTTCTATGGGATCGACACGTCCAGACGCGGTGACCGTCTGGCCGCATCGGGCGGAGAGGACTTCGTTCTGGCCTTGACTGGGGCAGACACCCTTCACTACTTGAGCCGCGAGGGCCTCCTGGAGGCGCTCAGGCGCGCAGCGGACGACGGTGGCAGTGACGGGCGCGATGAAGCGGGGTTTTGCCTGGCGTGCTTTGATGGAGACTATCCGGTCCCGGTCGCTGAGGCAAGATCGATCCGGGCCGGTCGCCCGAAGGAGACGGGGGCGCAGAAAGGCGTGCAGTCCGGGGAGAGCGGACCATCGAGGACGACGTACGCCGCGGCGGGCGTGGACATCGATCGCGGCGCAAAGGCGGTCGAGCTCATGCGAGACAAGGTGGCCGCGACGTTCGACAAAGGCGTCGTCGGAGGGATCGGGGGATTCGGCGGAGTGTACAGGCTGGGCGCGGCGGTCTCGCCCGGCGGCGACGCTCTCCTCGTCGCGGGGGCGGATGGCGTCGGCACGAAGCTGCGCATAGCCATAGAAGCCGGGAGGCACGACACCATCGGCATCGACGCGGTGGCGATGTGCGTGAACGATGTGCTCACGTGCGGCGCACGCCCGCTGTTCTATCTGGATTACGTGGCCCAGTCGAGGATAGACCCGGAGAAGGTCGCATGCATCGTCTCCGGGATGGCAGAGGGTTGCAGGAGGGCAGGTTGCGCCTTGCTCGGAGGGGAGACCGCGGAGATGCCCGGTTTCTATTCCAACGGAGACTACGATGTAGCAGGGTTCGCCGTTGGCATCGTGGAACGGGACAGGTTCGTGGATGGCACTGCCATCGAGCCGGGGGACGTCCTCCTGGGCCTCGCGTCGTCGGGCCTTCACAGCAATGGATTCTCCCTCGCGAGGCACGTTCTCTTTGACATCGCCGGGTTGGGACTGCATGACGAACCCGACGGCTTGGGGCGGCGGCTCTGGGAGGAGCTCCTCGAGCCGACCAAGATCTACGTGAAACCCATCCTGAGGCTGATGGATGAGGTTCCGGTCTGCGGCATGGCGCACATCACGGGAGGGGGGCTAGTAGACAATCCGCCCAGGATGCTTCCGCCCGGCCTCGGTCTGAGGTTTGAGACGGGTTCGTGGCCCGTTCCTCCCATCTTCGGCCTGATCCAGAGGCTCGGAAACGTGGACCTTCGTGAAATGATGCGGACTTTCAACATGGGCATAGGTTTCGTGGTAGCGGTGAAGCAGAGCCACGTCTCGTGTGCAGTGGAGATCCTCGAGGCAGCGGGCGAGCGTTGCTACGTGGTGGGAGAGGTAGTCCCAGGCGGCGGGGAGGTGACTTTCGCCGATGGGAGGGACGTGTGAGACGTTCAGGTTGGTCGTTATGGCCTCTGGTCGAGGCACCAACCTCCAGGCGATAATCGACGCTGCTCAGCGTGGAAGCCTCAAAGCCCAGGTGGCAGGGGTGGTGTGCGACAACCCCGGGGCGCGCGCGCTAGAGAGGGCCGCCGCCTGCCGGATCCCGTCGTCGGTCGTGGTCCGCGAGGCTTATCAATCGAGAAGCGAGTTCGAAATGGCGCTGGTCGGAGCGGTAAGGAGATTCGACCCCGAGCTCGTGGTGCTGGCCGGCTTCATGAGGGTGCTGGGTGAGACGTTCCTCCAGGCGTTTCCCGGTCGGATCATAAACATACACCCATCGCTCCTCCCGGCGTTTCGTGGCCTGGAGGCTCAGCGTCAAGCCCTCGAGTACGGTGTGAAGTACACCGGCTGCACGGTGCACTTCGTTGACGCAGGGGTGGACACGGGCCCGATAATCGGCCAGCGCGCGGTGCCGGTTCTGCCGGGTGACACCGTGGACTCGCTCTCCGCCCGGATCCTCGAGCACGAGCACGAGCTCCTGGTGGAGTGCATACGAGCTATCGCTGAGGGTAGGGTGAAGGTCGAGGGGAGAAGGGTCCAGGTAAGAGAGTGAGGTCGCGATGGCCTGTCTCCCCTTGGCGCCCGGACCATCATTGACACGGAGGTGGACGAATTGGGGACACGCAGGGCGATCATCAGCGTTCATGACAAGACCGGCGTGGTGGAATTCGCGAAGGCCCTGGCGGAATTGGGTTACGAGATCGTTTCGACCGGCGGCACCGCGGCTGTTCTCGAAGAGGCCGGGGTCCCGGTGACTCCTGTTTCTACAGTGACGGGTTTCCCCGAGATTCTTGGGGGCAGAGTGAAGACTTTGCACCCTGCCGTGCACGCGGGTATACTCGCCCGCCGAACCCCGGGGCATGAGGGCGAGCTTCGCAGGCTCGGGATAGAGTTCGTAGACATCGTTGCGGTCAACCTGTACCCGTTCGTCGAGACCGTGGCGAAGCCCGGTGTCACGCTGGAAGAAGCCGTGGAGAACATCGATATCGGTGGCCCGACGATGGTGCGCGCGGCGGCCAAGAACTTCGAACGCGTCACGGTGGTCACTAGTCCGTCAAGATACGCGGAGGTGGTTGCGGAGCTCGAGTCGCAGGGGCAGGTGTCGCTTCGCACGCGGATGCGCCTTGCTGCAGAGGCGTTTCGGCATACGTCAGAATACGATCGCGCCGTGACGGAGTTCTTGGGACGGACGCGCGAGGAGCAGGGGCTGCGCGGCGAGGGCGACAAGGACGGCTCTGGATGCCATGGCACCCTCCAAGACGAGCTATGGATACGCGGCGCGAAGGTGTTAGACCTCCGATACGGGGAAAACCCGCACCAGGCGGCGGCGTTCTACGCCCTGGAGGGAATCGAGGCGGCGGGGCTTGCTGCGGCGCGGCAGGTGCAGGGCAAGGCACTCTCGTTCAACAACATCCTGGACGCTGATGCCGCTTTGCGGATAATGAGGGAATTTTCCGAGCCTGTCGCAGTCGTGATCAAACACACGAATCCCTGCGGCGTGGCAGTGGCCAACGACCTGGCAAACGCGTACGTGCGGGCGCGGGATGCCGATAGCGTGTCCGCCTTCGGCAGCGTGGTCGGACTCGGCGGGACGGTAACGGCAGACGTTGCGGCGAGACTCGTCGAGACCTTCGTGGAGGTTGTGCTCGCCTGGGGCGTTGCCGACGAGGCGCTCCCGATCCTCGCCACAAAACCCAACCTTCGAGTGCTCGTCGTGCCCGGAGCCCCGAACGGTTCTGTCGGTGCCCGAGCCGGTATCGACGTTCGTTGGGTGGACGGAGGCTTTCTGGTGCAGCAGGCGGATGTTCCTTGCGAAGACGAAGAGCACGCTGTCCGGGTGGTGACTTGCAGGAGACCTAGCGTTCAGGAGGCCAAGTGGCTCCTGCACGCCATGAGAGTAGCGAAACACGTGAAGTCGAATGCCATCGTCTTGTGGAAAGATGGCGCCACCGTGGGTGTCGGAGCAGGCCAGATGAACCGGGTGGGCTCTGTGAGGATTGCAGCTGCCCAGGCAGGCGCGCACGCTCGGGGCGCGGTGTTGGCGTCGGACGCCTTCTTCCCGTTCAGGGACGGCATAGATGAGGCCGCCAGGGCAGGCGTGACCGCCATAGTTCAACCGGGAGGATCGCTTCGGGACAAGGAATGCATCGAGGCCGCGAACGAACATGGCATCTCCATGGTCTTCACAGGCATCCGGCATTTTCGGCATTGAGGCCAGCGCGGTGGCATTCGGATTCGGCCGGTCCCTCGCGGACTCGGTCCGACTCGCGGGACCCGGACGCGGCGCAGGTCAAGGAGATGATGGTGGTGAAGGCAAGACTGAAACGGGATGGCTTGAGCGTCCTCGTTGTGGGCGGAGGCGGAAGGGAGCACGCCCTGGCTTGGAAACTCGCGTCAAGTCCCAGGGTTGCCAAGCTGTACGCAGCTCCCGGCAATCCTGGTATCGCCCGGATCGCGTCGTGCGTGCCCATCGGGGCGACCGACACGGCCGCTCTGGCGAACTTCGCGGTCCAGAGGCGAGTGGATATCACTGTGGTGGGACCTGAGGGGCCACTGGCCCTTGGTATCGTGGACGAGTTCAACCGACTCGGGCTTGCGGTCTTCGGGCCGACGAAGCGCGCGGCGGAGATAGAGTCCAGCAAGGCGTGGGCGAAGGGATTCATGACGAGACACGGGATACCCACCGCCGGTTATTGCGTCTTCGGAGATCCCGATGCTGCCAGGGCTTTCATTCGGCAGAGCGGAGGGCCCGCGGTTGTCAAGGCCGACGGCCTCGCTGCGGGCAAAGGGGTCATCGTGGCTCATACAGTGGAAGAAGCGGAGAAGGCCATCGAGACCGTGGCATCGCTCGGAGCAGGTGGCGCCATCGTCATCGAGGACCTCCTCATCGGTCAGGAGATGAGCTTTTTCGCGGTAACCGACGGTGAGACCTCGGTGCCCCTGCTTTCTGCGCGCGACCACAAGCGTGCATGGGACGGCGACGTTGGCCCAAATACGGGGGGCATGGGCGCGGTAGCTCCTGCTCCCGAGTACGACGAGGACCTGGAGACCAGGATCATGTCTGAGATAATAGACCCCGCGGTGAAGGGTCTTGCGCGGGAAGGGAGGCGATACGTTGGCGTGCTGTACGCTGGCCTCATGCTCACGTCCTCCGGTCCGAAAGTCCTGGAGTTCAACGCGAGATTGGGCGACCCCGAAACGCAAGCCATTCTTCCCATGATGGAGTCAGACCTCGTCGATCTGATGGAGGCGGCTCTTGAGCGCCAGGGCCTCGGCCCGGGCGTGGTGAGGTGGCGACCAGGCGCCAGCGCCTGCGTGGTTCTCGCGTCCCGAGGGTACCCCGACAAACCGGCGCTCGGCGAGGAGATCCACATAGACGACGCTGGCATTGAGGCTGACGACGTCCTCTTGTTCCATGCCGGCACGAAGCTCGTCCAAGACAGGCTCGTTACGTCGGGAGGTCGAGTCTTGAACGTGGTGGCCACGGGACGCTCGATGGGGGAAGCGGCGGACCGTGCGTACCGGGGGATACGCCACGTGAAGTTTCAGGGGATGTGGTGCAGAACGGATATCGGCAAGAGTTGCGTGCCGGTGGCGGGCGTCTTGGATTCTCTTCCGCCCGGCGGGGAATGATAGCCCATGACAGTCATCATAAGCCGTGGCGCGCTCGGGCGCCTGCGACCCGGAGGCCAAAGGGGCCGCCAAGCGTGGTGGGCTTGAAGGCGTCCCGCGGTCCGAGGGGCTCGTCGGCGTGAGGCGTGACGGGAACATGGAGGTGGACCTCATGGCAGCAGATTCGGGCAGGTTAGACAGGGCGAACGCCAAGCCTGCTCATGTGGCTAGAGATACTGCGCAGGCCAGGGAAACCATGGCCGTGGAAGCCAGTAAGCCCAAGGGCACCCCGCGCGGCAGGGAATCCTCGTCTCAGAAGGTTCAGGTGAGGGGAGTCCACGCGCACGGGACGAACAAGGCCAGAAAGACGTCTATGGGGGACAAGATCCGCTGAGAAAGCCACGCTCATTGCCTCATGAGCCCGCTCCCAAGCCTGGACCACGAAAGAGACCGTATCTCGGAAGGGTCGCCAGATCCGGTTCCCTCCTCTGTCCGGACACGTGAGTCCGGGCGCCAGTGCGCCGGGAGAGTCGAGTCCATTCCACACCACTCCTTCTTCCGCTCAGACTGTGGCGCTGGGGCCGCAGCTCTGAGGCGGACCGCTTTGCGCCTCGCCTCGCCGCGTCCGTGCGCGGGTCGAAGCTCTAGTTCCGGGCGGCTGTCAGGGTGCACGCGCCAACTGGAACAGGCCCGAAAGTGCTGAATAGTGGGCAAGTGCCGAAGACTAGGCACACTGAGTGCCGCGGCGGATGAACGATCCTAAGGAAAACTCGTTGTTTCGCCTGGTTTCGCAGCGGTAGCCGCGGTGCGTACGGCACGCGCTTTGCTTATAATAGTGAGTTGCCGCGAGTCGCCGAGTGGTCGGTGGGCCATGAAGGCCCACTATGCCACGGGCAACGGAAGCGCCCGGGCGACGGGCCCTGCCTGATGCGAGGCCTGTGCGGTCATTGCGGACTCGGGGGGAACGAGCGTGAAAGGGTGCAAGTACGGAACGCATCGCGTCGTGGAGCCTAAGGGAGTGCTGCCTCAGGCTGCCTGGAGGATCGACAACACCATGGAGCCCTATGACAACGAGATCCTGGTCGACGTCGATACGCTGAACGTGGACGCGGCCAGCTTTACTCAGATCAAACAACAGGCCGGAGGCGACGAACGCGAGATCGCGCGGATCATGCTCGAGATAGTGAAAGAGCGGGGTAAGCACCACAACCCCGTCACGGGGTCCGGAGGCATGTTCACAGGCACGGTCCGGGAGATCGGGTCTGAGCTCGTCGAAAAGGTGAGGCTCAGTCCCGGAGACAGGATAGCCAGCCTGGTCTCGCTCTCCCTCACGCCCCTTGTCATCGAGGAGATCCTCGACGTACGGAAGGACGCTGACCAGGTCAGTATAAGAGGCCAGGCCATCCTCTTCGAGAGCGGCATTTGGGCAAAGCTGCCCTGCGACATGCCGTCTTCGCTCGCGCTGGCCGTGCTCGACGTTGCGGGTGCCCCGGCTCAGACAGCGAAGCTCGTGAAACCCGGGGACACTGTGCTGGTCATAGGGGCGGGTGGGAAGTCCGGGCTCTTGTGCCTTCACGAAGCGAAGAAAAGGGCTGGAGTGACGGGGAGGGTCCTGGGGCTTGCGCATAGTCGCTCCAGCCTCGACAGGGTCATCGAGTCCGGCCTCGCCGATCACGCGTTCTCAGCTGACGCCACGCGGCCCCTCGAGGTACTGGAGAGAGTGAGCGAGCTAACATGCGGAAGGCTCGCCGATATCACGATAAACTGCGTGAACGTCCCGGGCACTGAGATGGCGTCTATCATGGCCACGCGCGACAAGGGAGTAGTGTACTTCTTCAGCATGGCGACGAGCTTCACCGCGGCCGCGCTGGGGGCCGAGGGCATAGGCAAGGACGTCACGATGATCATCGGAAACGGCTACACGGAGGGCCACGCGGACATCGCCCTCGCGACGCTACGGGAGAATCCTCGGCTAATGGAGATGTTCTTGAGAAGATGGGCGGCTGCCTGAAGGCCGTCGAAGGAGATGTCTAGTCTGATGAGACGGTTCCGCGACATCCAGCTGTGGAAGGATGTCAGTGATAGCGACTGGAACGACTGGCGCTGGCAGATACGAAACAGGGTCACTGACGTTGAGACGCTCAAGCGGGCTGTGAACTTGACACCAGAGGAAGAAGACGGGGTAAGGCGGTGCCTCGAGCGGTTCAGGATGGCGATAACACCATACTACCTGAGCCTGATGTCGCCCGATGACCCGAATTGTCCTGTGAGAAGGCAGGGTGTGCCCACTTCATTTGAGCTGGAGACCATGCCGTATGACATGGTGGATCCCCTGCACGAGGACGTGGACTCACCGGTCCCGAACCTCACCCACCGGTATCCCGACAGGGTGCTCCTGCTCGTGACGGCGTCATGTTCCATGTATTGTCGGCATTGCACGAGGCGCAGGTTGGCGGGACACGAGGACGCGATCGTGACGCAGAGGGACATAGACCGCGCGATCGAATACATTCGCAACACACCTCAGGTGCGCGACGTGTTGGTGTCGGGGGGAGACCCGCTGGTCCTCGAGGACGAGGTGATAGAGCACATCCTCGGCGCGTTGAGGGAGATAGATCATGTGGAAGTCATCCGTATCGGAACGAGGACTCCTGTTGTCCTGCCACAGCGGATCACGCCTGACCTTTGCGGGATGCTGAAAAAGTACCATCCACTCTGGGTCAACACTCACTTCAACCATCCGAAGGAGGTCACCCCGGAATCGAGGCGGGCGTGCGAGATGATGGCGGACTCCGGGATCCCGCTCGGAAACCAGTCAGTGCTCCTTCGTGGGGTGAACGACTGTCCTCACGTGATGAAGAAGCTGGTCCACGAGCTAGTGAAGATGAGAGTTCGTCCCTACTACATTTACCAATGCGACCTCGCGATGGGGCTTGAGCACTTCAGGACGCCTGTTGCGAAGGGCATCGAGATCATCGAGCACCTGCGAGGCCACACATCGGGCTTTGCGGTGCCTACGTTCGTAGTGGACGTTCCAGGGGGAGGCGGGAAGATTCCCGTGGGGCCTCAGTACCTGATCTCCCAGGGCGAGCGGAAGGTCGTGCTCCGGAACTACGAGGGCGTGATCAGCGTGTACAACGAGCCTGAGTCGTACGCGAGCTCCTGCGGCAGCTGTAAGGAGTGCGCGGAAGAGGCTCCGACACCCGTGGGGGTCGCGGGCCTGCTCGAGGGCGATGGCGTGAACCTGGAGCCAGGCGACCTGGAGAGGCGTTCTCGCAGGCGGCGGATGCCGCAGACTCCGCTCGAGTGAAGCGCGGGTCTAGTGTGAGAAAGATGTGAGAAAGGGGTGCCGGGTTCCTTGCCAGGCTGGGGCAAGGTTCAGTTTGAACGAGAGGGGCGAGAGGGGGTGAGTGCGATGGCTCGGACCGAACCTGACATCGTCGAGCTCGTCTTGGCTGCCGGCACGAGCGTGGCTGTCGTGGGCATGAGTAAGAACTGCGGCAAGACCGTGACCCTCGGGGCCATACTCCGCGGCCTCGGTGCGAGGGGCATATCGGTGGGTGTGGTTTCTGCGGGTAGGGACGGCGAGGACTTGGACGCCGTCACGATGTTGCCGAAGCCCCCTATATGGCTTCCTGACGGGGCGCTTTTCGCCACCTCCGAGCACTTCGCGGTCAGGGCGCGGGCCAAGGTGAAACCGGTGGCCGCGACCGACCACGCCTCAGCTCTCGGACGCCTCATGATATACCGCGTCCTCGCGGCGGGGAAGGTCGAGGTAGGCGGGGGGAACAGCCTTGCCGCGGCGAGAGACGCCATCGCGCTCATGCGCCGACTCGGAGCGAGCTTCGTGGCGGTCGATGGAGCCGCGGGAAGAAAGTTCTCGTGCGCCCCGTCTCTCGTTGACGCTACGGTGCTTGCTACGGGCGCCGCCCTTGGGGAGACGATGGACGGCGTTGTACGTCGCAGCGGTCACGCGGTTCGAACCCTCACGGTACCGGCGTGGGACGCACCGGCTGCGGCTCGGCTTGCGGAGAGCGGGCTGTCCCACGCCGACGTGGTGCTGGTGCTCAGGGATGGGCCCCTGCGGCGGCTGTCCGTCCCCAGCCTGCTACTTCGGATAGACGAGGTAGCCAACGAGGTAACTGAGAATGTCGAGGCGGTCGTCGTTGGAGGCGCGTTGACCGGCGGTTTTCTTCGCGCCCTTCTGAGGAGGAGAAGGTCAAGGGGCATCACTGTGGTGGTGCGGGATTCCACGAGAATCCTAGCGGATCTCGCGGACGTTCAGAGGTTTTCGTCAGCCGGAGGGAGACTCGCACAAGCGCGTCCCATCAGGCTCGTGGCCGTCACGGCGAATCCCACGTCGCCGGACGGGAGGCGCTTTGACCCTGCCGTGTTTCTCGACAACCTGGCTGAGGCGGTAGCTCCCGTGCCGGTGTTCGACGTCGTCGCGGGGGCAAGCCGCTTCGTCTCGCCCAGCGACCGGACGGGAGTAGAGGCGTCCTAGCTCCGGCAGGCTGGTCGACGACTCATGTTCGAGGGTAGGTAGGGCACGGCGACGCGACCGCACATTTCGCCGTGGCGCATGGCGACGCGGCGAACGTTGTGGAGAGGGGGGATGTCGCGTGGGCAAGATCAGACTCGACACGTCCCTTGTCGAGCGAGCCAGGAGAGCCGCTCGCTACATAGCGGACGGCGTGGAACCCGAGATCGCCGCCAACACTACCACGACCATCGAGAGGACGGTGCTGCGTCTACTCGGGCTGAACGGCGTGGACGAGAAGGGCGTCCCGCTCCCCAACGTGATAGTGGAGCGGGCTCAGGAGGCGGGGCTGCTTGGAGATGGCATAGCGTATTGGCTAGGATCGGCGATGGTGCAGGAGGGAAGGTGCGCCTCGGAGGTCGCCAAGATGATAGCTCGCGACGAACTCCGCCTCGAGGACATTCCGCCTTCAGACGACGAGGCCGTCCGGGAGGCGGTGGAGACCGAGGCCGTGCGCACGTGCGCATACATCAGAGCTCGACGCCAAGAGCGCGAACGCCTCATAGAGGAGCTCGACACTGCGCAGCCGCCGTACATCTACGTCATCGTGGCCACGGGAAACATCTACGAGGACGCCACTCAGGCCAAGGCGGCAGCCAAGTGCGGTGCTGACATAATAGCAGTGATCCGAAGCACTGCCCAGAGCTTGCTGGATTACGTGCCGTACGGGGCGACCACCGAAGGTTACGGCGGAACGTACGCGACCCAAGCCAACTTCAGAATCATGCGCCAAGCACTAGATGAGGTGAGCAGAGAGTGCGGCAGGTACATACGCCTTGTGAACTATTGCTCAGGGCTGTGCATGCCTGAGATCGCGGCCATGGGCGCCATGGAACGCCTCGACATGATGCTGAACGACGCCATGTACGGCGTGCTCTTCCGCGACATCAACATGCGACGAACGTTCATCGACCAACGCTTCTCCCGGATGATAAACGCATACGCCGGAGTGATCATCAACACGGGCGAGGACAACTACCTCACCACCGCGGACGCGTACGAGCAAGCCCACACGGTTCTGGCGTCCCAGTTCATAAACGAAGAGCTCGCCTTGCGCTCGGGGCTCCGCCCAGAGCAGATAGGACTGGGACACGCCTTCCAGATGGACCCGGACATGACAGACGGTTTCCTTTGTGAGCTCGCCCAGGCGGAGATGACACGGGAGATCTTCCCATACGCGCCGCTCAAGTACATGCCTCCCACCAAGTACATGACGGGCAACATCTTCAAGGGTCACCTCATGGACGCCATGTTCAATTTGGCGGGGGTCGTGTCGGGGCAGACCATCCAGCTCGTCGGCGTGCTCACGGAGCACATACACACGCCGTTTCTGCAAGATAGATACTTGGCCATAGAGAACGCCAGGTACGTCATGAACAACGCGCGGAACTTAGGGAGCGAGATATGCTACCGGGCGGGCGGCAGGATGGAGGAGCGCGCTTGCGAGGTCCTTCGGAAGGCCGCGGCCATGCTCGAACATGTCGCGGAGATCGGGCTCATGTCCGCGATATCCCAGGGCATGTTCGCCGGGGTCAGGAGGGACCCGAGAGGCGGGCGAGGCCTCGACGGGGTCGTAAGCAAGAGAGACCGTTACTACAATCCATTCCCGGCGTTGCTCATGAAGGAACTCTCCTCTCCGAGTTTCGCGCCGAAGCTCTGGCGGGCCCAGGTTCGGGCTAGGCAGGAGGGGCAGGCGCAGCGCCGAGCGCCAGATGAGGCCGAGGATCGGCCGTGGGATCACGCGGAGGGTACGTCCGCGGTCCGCGAAGGACGCGGCGTGGCCGAGGGGGGGCGGTGGGGATGATGGCGCCCGGGATGAAGCTGGACCTCACCAGGATCAGGCCGTACGGCGACACAATGGACGACGGGTGGGTACAACTGAGCTTCACGCTGCCGGTCCCGTGCGGGCGCGAGGCGAGGAGGGCGGCGGAGTTGCTCTGCGAGAAGATGGGCCTCGATGATGTGCGGGTCGTGTACGACCACGACGTCGCGGACAACTTCACGTTCTTTGTGGCGTATGGCAGATGCGTGCACTCCGTTGACTTCACAGCGATAGAGGTCCCGAAGGTGAACATGAGGCACATGTCGTTCGACGAGATCAATAGGTTCATCGAGCAACGCATCCGCAGGAAAGTAGTGGTCGTAGCGGCGTGCACCGGGACCGATGCCCACACCGTCGGGATCGATGCGATCATCAACATGAAAGGGTACGCTGGGGAATACGGTTTGGAGCGGTACCCGTGGTTCGTTGCGTACAATCTGGGAAGCCAGGTGCCGAACGAATCGCTCGTGGCCAAGGCCATCGAGGTCGGCGCTGACGCCATCTTGGTCTCGCAGGTCGTGACCCAGAAGAACATCCATATCGACAACCTCACTAATCTGGCGGAGCTGGTGGAGGCGGAAGGAATTCGTGACAAGGTCCTGCTCATAATGGGGGGTCCGCGCATAACCCACGAGCTCGCAGTGGAGCTCGGGTACGACGCTGGATTCGGCCCAGGCACCCTCCCGTCGCACGTTGGCGCGTTCATAGCCCAGGAGCTGGCCAGGCGCATGGGCGAGGGATGATGAGGCCGCTTCGCGTCGCGTGCGCCCGGGATGGCCCGGCGTCGACCATAGGAGTCTCCCCTTTGGGAACGAATCGCCTGTCGACAGATGAGGGAAGGTGGCGGAGTGACAATGGCAGTGCGACTGGACGAAGCGCTGATCAGAGTGAGAATCAGTCAGAGCGACAGCCACTACGGTGGGGGCGTAGTGGACGGCGGGCGCCTCATGCAGCTCTTGGGCGATGTCGCGACAGAGCTCCTCATCAGGCACGACGGAGACGAGGGGCTGTTCAGGGCATACGACAACGTCGAGTTCCTCGTGCCGGTGTACGCCGGAGATTTCCTCGAGGCCAGGGGGCGCATCACCGCAGTGGGCAACACCTCGCGCAGGATGGAGTTCACTATCCACAAGGTCATCGCATCCATAGCTCAGGATTCATCGTCCGCCGAGGTGCTCCCGGAACCCGTGCTCGTGCTCCGGGCGAGCGGAACGTGCGTAGTGCCGAAAGACAGGCAACGCAGGAGGGGCGAGCATGGCCACTCTGGGTAAGCTCATAATCACGGCGGCCTTGACCGGAGCGGAGACCACAAGGGCCGACAATCCGAACCTCCCGCTGACGCCGGAGGAGATAGCGCGGGCCGCAGCGGAGGCGGCCGAGGCTGGGGCGTCCATCATCCATCTCCACGTGCGCGACGCCGAAGGGAAGCCCACACAAGACGTGGACGTGTTCAGGAAGACCACTTCCCTCATACGCAAGAGTTGCGATTGCATCGTCCAGTTCTCGACAGGCGGCGCGGTGGGGACTCCGCCCGAGGAAAGGTTGCGCCCGTTGGACCTCGTCCCGGAAATGGCGACGCTGACGTGTGGCACGGTGAACTTCGGCGACGCCGTGTTCGAGAACCCGCCGAGGCTCATTGAGGCACTGGCAAGGAAGATGGCCGAGCTGGGCGTGAAACCAGAGCTCGAGATATTCGACGTCGGAATGGTCGCAACCGCTATGAACCTGGCCAAACGAGGGCTGGTCGGAGAGCCCATGTACTTCGACTTTGTCATGGGGGTGCCCGGAGGCATCCCGGGAACTATCGACAACCTGATGCACTTGGTCCGACAGATCCCCGCCGGGTCTCTGTGGCAAGTTGCGGGGGTGGGAAGAGCAGAGCTTCCCCTAGCCGTTGTCGCGGTAGTGGCCGGCGGCCACGTAAGAGTGGGGTTCGAAGACAACGTGTATTACTCCAAGGGCGTGCTTGCTCGCAGCAACGCTGAGCTGGTGGCTCGCGTGGCGCGTATTGCGCGAGAAGTCGGAAGGGACGTGGCAAGCCCTGCTGAGGCCCGGCAGATGCTGGGTATAGCCCCCGTGCCGGGCTGACGGGCTGACCGCCAACTCCCACGCGATAGGCGTGTCTTGGAGCCGGCTGTTCTGCGCGCTGCAGGCACCGCCAAGGTAGTGGCTCCACCGGATGGGGCAAAGACAAGTCAAGGGGGTCAGCATGGGACGGCCGCGAGGGAGGGGTCATGGATGAACAAGGTGAAATCCATTGCCGACGCGGTGGGCCTCTTGCACGACGGCATGACCGTCATGCTACCGGGATTCTTGGGTGTGGGGACCCCTAAGGCGCTCGTCGAAGCGGTGTGCGAAAGGGGCGTGAGGGCTCTTACGGTCATTTGCAACGACGGCGCCTTTCCGGACGTGGGGCTTGGCAAGCTCGTGAAGCGGGGCCTTGTGCGGAAGCTCATCGGGACGCACACTGGCACCAATCCGGAGCTTGCCAGGCTTGTTGCGGAGAAGGGAATCGATCTCGAGCTGTATCCCCAAGGCACGCTGGTTGAGAAGATCCGGGCGGGGGGCGCGGGGCTCGGGGGAATCCTCACGCCCACCGGGGTGGGGACTGCGGTCGAGGAGGGCAAGTCCCTCATTGAGATAGGCGGGAGGGCTTACCTCCTGGAGCTACCGCTTCGCGCGGACGTCGCGTTGTTGTACGCTCACATTGGAGACAGGGCAGGAAATCTGGTCTACCGAAGGGCGGCCCGTAACTTCAACCCCATAATGGCTAGCGCCGCCGATCTAGTGATAGCCGAGGTCGCCAACTTGGTCGAGGTGGGAGAGATAGACCCGGACAGGGTGATGACGCCCGGGATCTTCGTGGACGTCGTCGTGAGGGGGGTCGAGTGATGGGCGCGGATGCCAGTCGCGAATTGATAGCGAGGCGGGTCGCGCGCGAGCTCAGGGGCGGCGAGGTGGTGAACCTCGGCATCGGCACACCTACGCTGGTGGCAAACTACATTACGCCGGAGATGGACATCACCCTGCATTCCGAGAACGGTTTCGTCGGCCTTGGGCCTGCCCCTCCTTCCGGACAGGAGATCCCCGACTTAGTGAACGCGGGCGGGCAGCCCGTCACGGTCGTCCCGGGAGCTTGCTTCTTCGATACGGCGATGTCCTTCGCGATAATACGAGGCGGACACGTTGACGTGACAGTCCTTGGAGCGCTCGAGGTCGACGAGGAGGGAAGCCTGGCCAACTGGTGGATACCGGGGAAGGGTGGGCCCGGGATGGGCGGCGGGATGGATCTCGTAGTGGGGGCCAAACGGGTCATCGTGGCGATGGAGCATACTAGGAGGGACGGCGCTCCCAAGATCGTGCGCCGGTGCACGATGCCTGTCACTGCGAAGGGCGAGGTCAACCTGATCGTCACGGACATGGCCGTCATCGAGGTCACCAAGGAGGGCCTGGTCCTCAGAGAGGTGGCACCCGGCGTGTCCACTTCTGACGTGCTGGCGAAGACCGAAGCGCGCCTCATAGTGCCTGACGATGTCCGAGAGATGAGCATCTAAGTGAATAGAGGCGCGAGAGACAGGACACACGGGAGAGATGGGAGAGATAGAGGCGTAGATGCCATACGTTGTGCTGAAACGGGGAAGGGAAGGCCGCGCTCTGGCGCGTCACCCGTGGGTTTACAAGGGTGAGATCGATGCGATCGTGGGAGAACCCGTGCCAGGCGACATAGTAGACGTCGTGGATCACAGGAAGAGGTTTCTCGGGAGGGGCTTCATCAATCCCGTCTCCAACATCACTGTGAGGATTCTCACTTGGGACGGAGAAGAGATAGACGAGGGCTTTCTATACAGGCGGATCGAAGCTGCGCGCGACTACCGCAGGGACGTGGGGGCCGAAGCGCCGTGTTACCGCGTGGTCTTCAGCGACGGGGACATGCTCTCGTCTTTGATCGTCGACGCGTATGAGGATGTGTGCGTAGTCCAGACCCTTGCTCTCGGCATGGACGTGAGGAAGGATGCGGTCGTCGCCGCAGTGCGCGACATCATGGGAACGCGCAAAGTGTACGAGCGCAACGACTCGCGAGCTCGGGAGCTCGAGGGCCTCGACCAAAGGTCGGGGTTTGTCGGCGAGGAGTTCCCCGCGGAGTTCTGGGTGAGGGAGAACGGCCTGAAGTTTCGGGTGGACGTAGCTCGTGGTCAGAAGACGGGGCTTTTCCTTGACCAGCGGGAGAATCACAAGGCCATCGAGCCGTGGTGTGGCGGTGCGCGCGTGCTTGACGTGTTCTGCTACACGGGTGGCTTTGCTGTCCACGCCGCAGCTTTCGGCGCGCGCGAGGTGTTGGCGGTGGATTCGTCCGCGCAGGCGCTCGAGACGGCGAGGCTGAACGCGGCTGAGAACGGCTTTGACGGCAAGGTCTCTTTCGTCGCAGGGAACGCTTTCGACGTGCTCAGGCAGCTGGAAGCTGAAGGCGAGACCTTCGACCTGGTCGTCGTGGACCCGCCCGCCTTCGCCCCGGGCAAACGAGCGGTCGAGGCTGCGTACAGGGGCTACAAAGAGGTGAACCTCCGCGCCATGAGGATTCTCGCGCCGGAGGGGACGCTCGTCACCTGTTCGTGTTCGTACCACATGAAGCCCGACGCGTTCTTGGTCATGCTGGCGGACGCCGCGGCGGACGCGGGCAGGGAAGCGAGACTGGTGGACATGAGGACCCAGGCGAAGGACCACCCGGTGCTCCTGGGTGTGGAAGAGACTCACTACCTCAAGTGCGCCATCGTGCACGTAAGTTGACCGAGGCGTTCAGACCTCAAGTTGAGGCTTGGGGCCGGCGTCCCGTGTTGGGGCGCGACGTGGAGCAACGTATTGGGGCTCCGCGCCGACTTGAGGAGCGCGGACACAAGACCCGGTGCTGTTGACATTCGAGGGCCTGCGGGGTAGGATCTCCGCAGGCCCTCACCGCTTGGTGTGGAGTGACGAGGGGGTGCAAGATTGGGTTTTCGCTGCGTCCTATTGGATTTCGATTTCACGCTCGCCGACTCGTCCGGCCCTATCGTAAAGTGCGTTCGCCACGCCCTGCTAACCGTGGGGGCGCCAGAACGCACGGATCGTGAGATCCTCCGTACCGTGGGTCTGGCCCTGCCAGAGATGTTCCGGATCCTCGCGCCTGGGTGTGACCTGGAGGCGCTTACCAGGTCGTTCATGAAGAAGGCTGACGAGGTCATGGTGGAGGGAACGAGGCTTTATGGAGAGGTGCCTGAAGCCGTGGAGGGCCTCAAGGCAGCCGGGATGACGATAGGCATAGTCTCTACGAAGCTCAGGAGGAGGATAGAGCGCATCCTCGACAGGCACGGACTCGGCAGGGCGTTTGACGTCATAGTGGGCGCTGAGGATGTTGCGCGCCACAAGCCCGCTCCGGACGCGCTCCTGCTTGCCGCGTCACGGCTGGGCGTGGACCCGGGAGAGACCCTCTATGCGGGCGACAGCCTCGTGGACGCCGAAGCCGCCCGGCAGGCCCGAACCCCGTTCTGCGCAGTTCTACACGGCCCGACGCTCCGTGAGGAGTTCGCACCTTACAGCCCGGTGTCAATCGTAACAGACGTCCGCGACATCGTTCCTCTCCTGGCGAGGCACACCGCGTGAGCGCCAGCGGCTGCCCGGACTCCAGGATGCCGCCTGGCTCCTGAGCCGTCGCGAGGCCTGCTCCTAGAAATCCCGTTGCGCGTCCGGGAATGGCCTGCAACGGGCGAGGTGGCATCTATCGTTGAGAGCGTGCAGCACGAAGCCGGCGGGACCATGGCTGATCACATTTATACAGCACGTATCCTGACGTATCTTCCAGAACGCCGAGCTGCCGAGGCCGAGAACCCACAGGAGGAGCAGCTTGTTCACCACGCGGTGCGACACGATCACTACTGTCTCATTCTCAGCGTGGGAGGCCTGGATCTCCTGGAGAGCCGAAGTGGCTCTTGCCGCAACGTCATCAAGGCTCTCGCCCTCGGGGAACGTCACGGTATGAGGGGCATTCTGCCACGCCTCGAACACCTGGGGATACTTCGACCGTGCCTCTTCCACCGATAGGCCTTCCCAAGCCCCGCAATCGATATCGGCAAGACCATCCACCGCCCGCACGAGGAGACTATGGGGGCGGGCTATGATGCGGGCGGTTTCGTGGGCCCTCGCGAGCGGGCTCGAGTAAACCGCAGCCATTTCGACGCTCGCAAGCGCGGAAGCGGTGGCTTCCGCCTCCGCCGTCCCGGTGTCGTCGAGCGGGACGTCTGCCCTGCCTCGGAATACCTCGTCCTTGTTCCATTTCGTCTGACCGTGACGAACCAGGATGATCCTCATGCAATCGCAAGCTCCTTTCGCTAACGACTACATCTTACCAGGCGCGGCGCGTGAAGACAACACCGGGGGCCGCGCAGGACGTGCGCGCCACGTGGGCTACTCCAGGCAACGGGATTGCGCGATCTGCGTCGATGGCGAATGCGGGCGCGACCGCCCCGACGGACCCACCTCCTCCTTTGGCAGGACGAATGCGGGTGAAGGAAGGTGAATATGGTATGACCTGGCAGGACCTTCGGCCGCTCTCGGAGAACGGGAGAGCGTCGAGCCCGAGGCCGGCGAACCGCTCGTGCGCCGCCCGCTCGTGCGCTGCCCGCTCATGCGCGGTCCGTTGGTCTGCGGCCCGTAGGTGCACGGAAGCGGATCGCCGTTTGCTTGACTTGCCGTGGTCCCGCGGGTGCGCCCGAAGGCGTCACCCCCTGAGGCCGCTGCGACTGCTTAAGGCAAGTGATGCAGGTGAGAGGCGAGCCAGGACGAGGTGGCACGGCGAACATGGAGAAAGAGCACAGACAACGAACGCACTCTTCGGAGCGGGGATTCCGCGGTAGAACGCGGCTCCTGGCAGCGGCCGCGCTGACGGCTGTCGTGGCGATAGGCGGGACCATCGCATCCATGGCCATTCGCGCCACTTTGAGCTCTCAAAGGCCGGCTGCGCGCGTCTCCTGGACGGGTGTCGTGGATCGGATAGAGGCCGGCAAGGTTGTGGTGATCCCTCACGAGGGCGTCGGGGGAGCTGCAGTACCTAGAGGGGAAAGGGATGGATCCCACGGAGAGGTGGACGCGCCTCGGGCTGAGGTCGTGATGCCCGCGATCCTCCTTCCTCCGACCGTGTGCGAGGGCGCGGTGCTCGACTTCTCGGTGATTTCACGCCATGGCGAGACACAATCACGCGCTGCCCGCGTCGAGGCGCTCGTCTTGAGGCTCAACCGTGCCCGGCGGAACTAGCAGCCGAAAGACCTTCGCCATGAGGAACGCACCTCCTGGAGATTCGGCGCGCCGTCAGGGACTACGGTCTTCTCGGAAAAGTCGCTGGAAATCCGGCATTCAGGCGAGAGGTCTAATGCGGTCCAGCACGCAGTACAAAAACTGGCAGGGGAGACAGGACTTGAACCCGCAACCTACGGTTTTGGAGACCGCCGCTCTACCCATTGAGCTACTCCCCTGCGCACAGTCACGATATTCAGTTGCTTTCTCTTTGCACGCCCATTCTATCAAACGGCCGTGGTTTTGTCAACGACGCGCGGGCCGTCGGGCCGTCGGGTGCGTGTAGCGTTTGTGGCGTCTAGGGGTTACCACCACTTCCTGGGCGGCGGCATATCAGGCTACTTTTGCAGGCGATGCCACGGTTTGGTTGCCTGACAACGCCTTTTGCCTCCTCCTCTGCCAGAACTCGTCCCACCTGCCGTTTATGAGGAAGACCCTGAGGTTCATCACTTCCTGCGCCCCTGGCGCGCTCCAACGCATTCCTGACCTCTTGTGTCTCATCTGTACCACGTGTTTGCACGCGCTCTCCACTACGCCGCTACCGATGTGATAGCTCTTGGCCCGGTATTCGTCATACCTCATCCGGTCTCGATTGTCTCGTAGATACTTCATGAGTCTATCACGCTCGAATGCAACCTCGTCAGATAGACCAGCCATGGCATCGAGCCGGGTTATGAGATCCTCGACCCCGCCGTCCTTTAGAAGCTCGAGCTGCTCTTGCACCCAGGCCTTGCATCGTTCCTCATCGCCATCGCAAAGAGCCCGTCCAAATCCC
>JANLFY010000015.1 GCA_024653485.1 Bacillota bacterium
CCGTGGCGGTCGCGGCTTCGTCCGCGCTCGCGGCGAGCTCGTGCCCGGTGGACGCGACCTGTTTCGCGTGGCCCGATATCTCTTGAACCACCGTCCGGAGGCTCCCAACCATCTCGGCGAAAGCACGAGCCGTGGCGCCCACCTCGTCACGTCTCTCGGTGCCGGGCACCTTCACTTGTAGACGGCCAGAGGCGACTTCCTGGGCGACGCGCGCGAGAGCCCCCGTCGGCCGCACTATGCTCGCGGAGAGGGAGATGGCGAGGATGATCCCTAGCGCGACGGAAATCCCGAGGGTGCCCAAGGTGCGCGTCCAGACCCCCGAGACCGTGGCCTTCGCTGCTTCGCCAGCTTGTGCGGTGGAGTCTCGCAAGGCCGCGAGCATCGCGGCGAGGTCCGTGCGGATCTGTTCTATGACGGCGTCGCCCTGGTCCGTCATGTAGAGCATCACTTCGCCTCGTTGTCCGCTGTCAAGATAGCCGAACACGCTGGTCCTGCACTGTTCCCATGCGTCGCGTATTCGCTGGACTTCCTTGTCGCCTTCGTCCGGGACTTGAGCAACGGCCGGCGCGGGTCCTGCCGCGGAGGAGCCACTTGACTCGGGCGCGGGCCCTTCGCCGCATAGCGCGGCGAACTGCTCTCGAATCTCGGCGTCCGCGGCTGTGAGTGCCTCGCGCAGCTTGGGATCTCCCATGAACAGGTACCCGCGCAGGGCGACGGAGAATCTCTCTATTGCTCCGTTCAAACGCTCGATATGCAGCAGTCGCGGAATTTCCTGGTCGAGCATCAAATTGAGCTCTGAATTGACGCCCGAAACTCCCTGAAGCCCGAAGAACCCGACCACAGCCATGAGAAGAAGAAGCAGGGCGTAACCTGCAACAATCCTGTAACCGAGACCGAAGTGCGTCCGAAGCCTCATGGTGTACCCTCCCATTCAAGGTGTCGCGCATTATTCACCAAGGGACATCCAGCCTCTCTGTCAACTTATCGGCAGGTTTCTGGAGCAGTTTAGGGTTCAGCCATTTCGAGAGCTTGAACGCGAAGCAAGTGGGTTCGCGTGGACTTGCCCAGGTCGAGCGCGGGTTCCTGAAAAAAGTCTTGGGTTTGAAGGAATTCGTGGGCGAGCGTAGAATAGCGACATTGAGCGGCTGTGATAACATCATCTTATCAGACCATCAGATTACCTGATCAACTGAACTCCGTCGGATCCAGCTGCTCTCGCGCGGACCGCACACGGTCGACCGGTGTTGACCGATACGGGCTGCGTAAGCTATGTCTGTGGCAGTCTGCCCGCGGGTGGTGTCTAGTGCAGAGGATCGTATGTTCCTCGCAGAAGGGAGGTGGGGCAAGGGCACACGAGCGCGTTAAAGGCTCAGGTGCACGGTGATTCAGGTGTTCTGTGCGTCAGCCGTAGGTGGTCCGACCTGGTACATCGGGAACGAAAGGGGAGTTACGCCCAGATGAAGAGAGCATTCACGGTCGTGCTGTCCATTGTGTGTCTATTGGTAGTAGGCATCGGCTCAGTGGCCTCTTCGGCAGCGCAGCCCAAGGAGTTCAACTTGGGGATACTGCTTCCTCTCACGGGCACGTTCGCCGCGGTCGCCAAGACCCAGCAAGAAGGCGTTCTGCTCGCGGTGGATGAGATCAATGCAGCTGGCGGCCTGAACATGCCTTGGGGGAAGGTCCCAGTCAAGCACCAAGTGGCAGACGATGAGGCCAGCCTCGATGTAGGCGTGAGGAGATTCATGTACATGGCCGGCAGCGGCGCAAACGCTGTGGTTGGTCAGACGTGGGCGCCGCTAGCATATTCCCTCAACGAGATGGTGAAGCAATACCCGCTTCCGTACTTCCCAGTGGCCGTCATGGCAAAGGAGGCGTTCGTCAAGGGCAAGCTGTCCAACTACACTTGGGCGGTGGCCTACAGCCCGTGGACCGTCGGATACATGGCCGGCTCCGCAGCCATCAACACCCTGGGCAAGAAGAAGATATTCTTCTTGGCGCGTTCTGACAGCTGGGGTTGGGACATATGGGAAGGCGTGAAGGCGGCCGCGAAGCAGTACGGTGGCGAGATAGTGGGCTATGAGGAGGCGCCTCTCGGCACGAGCGACTTCGTGACCATCCTTCAGAAAGTGCGGGCGGCTAAGCCTGACGTGTTCATGTCCGCCCAGTTTGCGGGGGATGCAATCGCACTGCTGAAGCAGACGTACGACATGGGCCTCTACAAGGAAATGACCATCTTCAACAGCTTCCTCACGAACGTGGTCGCCCAGGGCCTACCTGCTGAAGCCGTCAACGGGCTGTACGGTATGCACTACTTCTACTGGGATATGAGCGGCTTCGCCGACAAGGAAGTGGCGAAGCTGGCCTCCCAGTACGTCGAGGCATTCAGGAAGAAGTACGGTTACCCGCCTGACAGCTATGCCACGATCGCATACGTCGCTGCCAAGCACCTGTTTGACGTGGTCCAGAAGGCAGGAACGTTCGAGGCGGCTAAGGTCTCTGAATACATGAAGAAGAACCCCGAGTTCATGACCGTCAAGGGCCCGGCGAAGTGGCGCGAGGACCACTCGGCTGTATTCAAGTACGCCGCGTTCCTCGTAAAGGGCAAGAGCCCCAAGGATAGGAAGGACAACTGGGATCTGTTCACGATAGTGGGTTCGCAGGGTGGCGACAGCGTCATGCCGCCTCTGAAGGACCTGGGGTACTAGAGACATGGTTTAGCCAGCCGCGGGAAGCGCGGTGGCCTCTCACGTAGCCCATCACTAGGTTTTCCGAGTGGGCCGCCGAGGCTTGCGGCAGGCGAAAGCCGCGAATTGGGATTCGGGTGCGACCTCGAGCATGCTTCCGGCCGGTGCGACCCTCGCTCGCGGCGAGGGCCGCACCGGCGCGGGAGGAGGTCACTGCGCCGGGCGCGTCGGCACCTCTCTCCGCCAGCTCTGATCGGAATCAGAAGCGAACCGCGCTTCGGTGTGCTCCCGGGCGCGACGCGCCGGGTGTAGCTCAAGGGAGGCCGGCTGGCACAGGGGGGCCTAGGGGCCGCCGGAGGAGCAACCGCGGGGTTCTGAGGGAGCTGCCGGGAAGATCGCATGGCTTTCCTAAGAGGGTTCCGTCGACCGGTCAGAAGTCGCCCCGGCAAGGGGCTGCAAAAGGGGTCTGGGGAATGAGCACGAGCAACGCAGCAATCGAGACGAAGGGCGTAACCAAGACGTTCGGGGGATTCACGGCTGTCAACAAGGTGACATATAGCCTCGCACAGAAGGAAGTCGCGGGGATAATCGGACCCAATGGAGCGGGCAAGACGACATTTTTCAACCTCATTACGGGGGCTTACATTCCAGACGAGGGATCGGTGTTCTACGGAGACAGGGACGTCACCAAGGTTCCCCCGCAAGGCAGGGTGAGCCTTGGTGTGAGGAGGACGTTTCAGCTGGCCTCCACGTTCGACAACCTCAAGGTCGTCGACAACCTGAAGCTCGCTTACTTCAGGACGTACAAGGGGAGCTCCATCGCAAGCATGCTTTGCACCAAGATGGACTCCATCGCAGACAAGGCGATAGTGGATCAACTCGCAAGGTTTGGGCTCAGCGGTGTGGCCGAGACGGCGACCAGGAACCTGTCCCTGGGCGACAAGCGCAAGCTGGAAATGGCGATGGCGCTCATCGGCAAACCCACCGTGCTGCTGCTCGACGAGCCCTTCGCGGGGCTCAGCGAGAGAGAGATAGACGAGACCATAGACATCCTCAGGGACTATGTGCACAAGATCTCCATTTTGATTGTGGAGCACAAGATAACGAAGCTGAAGACCTTCGTCGAAAGGGTCACCGTGCTCGCCAGCGGCGAGATCATAGCTGACGGCGGCTTCGAAGAAGTACTCCGCAGCCCGGCGGTGCGGAAGAGCTATTGGCAGATCGATTAGCCTTTGCGATGAGCTGTCTGAGTGATATTACGATAAGGACGGAGAAAGACATGACCGGCAATCCGATTCTGGAAGTCAAGGATCTGAACGTATCGTACGGGCAGTCTAGAGTGCTCTTCGATGTCTCCCTCAAGGCGTACGCGAAGGAAGTCGTTGGCGTAGTGGGGCGGAACGGCGCAGGGAAGACGACCCTCATGAGGACGATAGGCGGGTTCCTGAAGCCGTCCAGCGGTTCGGTGAACTTCAAGGGCGGGAACATCGTGGGGCTGCGCTCGTACGAAATAGTGCGAAAGGGCCTGAAGTACATTCCCCAGGACAAAGGGGTGTTCTCGGACCTGACGGTGATGGAAAACCTCCAGCTCTCCAGCTACGCTATGAAGGATTACGATTGGAGCAAGGTGACCCACTACTTCCCGAAGCTACAGCAACTCATGAACAGGAAGGGAGCGTACCTCAGCGGCGGAGAGCGCCAGATGCTCATGATCGGAAGGGCCATTCTGGGCAAACCCGACGTCCTCCTGCTTGATGAGCCCACGGAAGGGCTCTCCCCAAGCGTCGTGCAGGACCTTGCCCGCACATTCAAAGAGCTCAAGGAGAGCATGACCCTGGTGCTGGTTGAGCAGAACCTCTCTGTTGTCGCGGAGGTCGCCGACAGGCTCTACATCATGAGGGAAGGGAGAATATCCGCCGAGGTCTCGGACGCGAACGAGATCAAGACGCTCTCATTCGAGAAGTACCTGCTCTAGATTCATGTCGTGAAACGAAGGGGATAGGCGGAATGACCAAACTGTTCAAAGACTACGGGAGCATTGTGCTGACTTTCGGAGCCGTCCTGCTGCTGCGGCTGGTTCTCCCAAGGCCGTTCATCATGGACGTGTTGATATTCGGCGTATATGCGATGGCGTTCAATTTCCTAATGGGCCACCTCGGGCTTGTCTCTTTCGGACAGCCGGCGTATCTCGGTCTAGGCGCGTACGGTGCCGCGCTGTACCTGAGCTACATAGGAACGAACCCATACGTGGGGATCATCGCCGGCATAGCGCTGGGTCTGGTCGTGAGCATGCTCGTGGGGCTGTTCCTGGTGAAGCTGAGCAGCAGCTACTTCACCCTGGCCAATCTGGCGTTTTGCGCGATAGTGTTCTTCTTGTTCCAGAAGGGCCTCGTTTCGATCACACGCGGTGACACGGGGCTGTGGTACCTCTTCAGAATGACGAAGGGTCTCTTGCTGGATTTCAAGAACCCCAATGATCTGTTCATCTTCGTCTTCGTAGTGGCGGTTCTGGTGTGGTTGCTGTTCAGATACCTCGACACGACCGTGTACGGGGCGAGCTGCCTTGCCGCCAAGCTGAACGAGACCAAGTTGCAGTTCCTGGGCTACAACACCTTCAGGATCAAGTGGCTCGGGTTCGTGATCGCGAACGGGGTGGCGGCCCTGGCTGGATCTCTGTACGCCGTGTATTTCGGATTCGTTTCTCCCGGCCTCACCGAATTGACGCGCGCAGCAGAGGTCGTCATCGTGGGGCTTCTTGGTGGCGTTGGCACGTTGCTCGGGCCGATCGTCGGGGCGCTCGTGTACATCGGCATGAAGGACCTGACGAGCAAGTTCATAACGTACTGGGAGCTCGTCGTCGGGCTTCTGCTCATTTTCGTGATGCTGGCGGGAGAGAGGGGCATAGTCGGCACGCTCCAGCCTCTGCTCGGCCGGCTTGCAGGGAGGCGTGCGACTGCGAGCGCTCGCGCTGGGGCGGAGCGACCCTAGAGCTGGCGGTGGACCTCCGACGCTAGCGCCCTGAGCAGGGACACGGCATGTAGAGGCCAGTCCCGCGAGACGCCTCGTCGCGCAATCGCGGGCGGCCGGAGCCCGTGAGGGAACGGCCGACCCGCCGTGGGGCTGAGCGCCCCGGGTAACCACGTAACCGTGGCATGGCAGAGAGGGTGGGTAAGTGATGGATCTTAGCAGGCTGATATCCGCGATTATCTTCGGGCTTAGCATGGCAAGCATATACTTTCTGCTGTCGATAGGCTTGTCGCTGTGCTACGGCCTTATGAGAATCATCAGCATCGACCAGTTCTTGTACTACACTGTGGGGGCGTACCTCACCTTCACCGTGTTCTCGGTGTCTGGCAGCTTTTGGCTGGGAGCCTTGGTGGGCATTGTAGCGAGCTGCATCGTCGCGCTAATAGTCGAAAAGAGCATATTCAAGCGGATATACGAGAAAGGCATCATGTTCAGCATGATCACGTCGTTCGGGGTTCTCCTGACAGGCGTGGGTGTCACCAAGTACATCTGGGGGCTCGTTCCCCGTCCAGTGGCCACCCCTATCGCTGGGCAGATAGGCCTGTTTGGGGCGGAGGTGCCGACGTATCGCTTGTTCGTGATCGGGCTCGTGGCCGTGCTGTATGTCTGCCTATGGCTCTTCCTAGAAAAGACCATAATCGGAAAGGCGATCCGAGCGGGTATCGAGGACGCGGAGAAGACCGAGGGGCTTGGAGTGGACATATACAAGATGTTCACGGTGATGTTCCTCATAGCGGCTAGCCTGTCCGCGCTCGCCGGGGGGCTTCACGCGCCGCTCATCATGGTGGATCCACACATGGGTCTGAGGTTGATGTCGACCGCGTTCATGATTGTTATCATCGGAGGTCTTGGAAGCATCAAGGGGACTCTCATCTCTTCGCTGCTCATAGGGCAGGTTGTGTCGCTAGGCTTTCTCATCTGGGCGCCCATTGCTGACATGGCTCCGTTCGTCATCATGCTGCTCGTGTTCCTGGTCAAGCCGACGGGACTCTACGGCAGCGAGCTGATGAAGAGGTGACCCGGACTGGGCGCGTCGACGCTCGACGAGCTGAGGCCTGACGGCTCGAGCGTGGGATGGGCGGAGAGTCCAGGACTCGTGGCTTCGCGGAGCGCGAGCCCGGCGGACCGACGGGATAAGCTGGTAGGATACGGAGTTGGTGAGAGTGGCGGAAGTGGCTGTGGTCCATCGCGACCTGATACCAGGGTCGCCCGCGCGGTACGATGAAGATGCAGTGAGCGCCGTATACGAGATGCTGGACCAGGGCGTGCGCCTGACGGGCGGGATCGAGTCAGTCATAAGCCCGGGCGACAGGGTCCTTCTGAAAGTGAACGCTTGCTGGCCGGTTTCCCCTGACTCTGGAATCACGAGCGACCCGAGAGTGGTCGCCGCGGTGGTTCGGTATCTGAAGAATGCGGGCAAAGCCAGGAGCGTCACTGTCGCCGAGCGATCCAGCATCAAGGCCGACTCACTCGAGTCGCTCAAACGGTCGGGGGTGTACGATGCGGCTTTGAGAGAGGGAGCAGATAGAATCGTGCCCCTTGAAAGGGACGTCAGGCTGAGCGCCACGATACCCGGCGCTAAGGTGCTGCGCGGCGAGGTTCACTTGCCACGATGCGTGGTCGAGGCGGACAAGATCGTGTACCTCGCCAAGATGAAAACACACAAAGTCTGCGGAATAACCGCCGCCATGAAGCTGAGCCAGGGCATGCTTCCGTGGAGCGAGCAGATCAAGTACCACAGAAACGACATAGACCAGAAGATAGTCGACCTGCTTCGGCTGGTGAGGCCGGATCTGTCGATCGTGGACGCTCTCTGGCCGATGCAGGGCCAGGGCCCGGGGTCGCCTTACAGGGAGGACCTCATAAGGGATTTCAATACCATCGTTCTCGGTCGAGACCCGGTTGCTGTGGATTCGGTGTGCGCAAGGCTCATGGGATTCGACCCGATCTTCGAGGTCGCGTACATCCGCGACGCAACCGTTGCGGGCCTCGGAGAGGGCAGGCCGGACCGGATAGACGTGAAGGGCGAGGACGTGGAGCGGATAAAGAGGAGCTTTCGCAGGGGAGACATAAGCCTGATAGGGCTTCACCCCAAGATCGACGTGTACTTGAGTGGCAGCTGCAAAGGCTGCTGCCATTTCACGAGAACCGGGCTCGACCCCTGGCTTGCAGACCAGGAGAAGCTCAAGGACTTTGACACCGTCGAGAAGATAACGCTCATAATCGGCAAGGACAATCCCCTCGAGATTCGGACCGAGCACCACCCTCCGAAGTCGTATACCTTTGTCATCGGAGACTGCGCGAGCCGTCATAGGGACAAGGGGATTTTCCTCCCGGGATGTCCTTCGCTCAGCCTCCATGGTCTCATGCCGTTCATCGGTCTTGGCGACGAGGAGATATTGGCGAAGTACGCGAGGCGACTTCCGGAGGGCTTCGTGCCGTGAGGCAGGCCATGGGCCGCGGTCCGAGATGGGATGGGCGTGAAATCGGACGGTGAACATGCGCGGAGGATGGCGGACGGCATGACCATCTCCGCTTCGAGCGGGATGGTTCAGGGCGGATAGGAGGATTCGCCAGGGGTGGCGCCGAAGCATCATGACTTGTCGGCATTCCGGGGCGTTCGCGAGCTCGGGCGTTATTGGGCCTCCGTGCGGGAGAGGTGCCAGGGTCGACACCAATGGGAGGCCTTGCAGCCACAGTCGTAGTTGCCGCCTGAAGCCAGCTTTCTTAGTAGATCGAACGGGGTAGCGGATGACCGGTGCTTTGACGCAGGATACTCACTATGTTGTTGTCGGCTGAGGACGGGGCCCGTTTGAGCAGGGGGAGAATCATGAAGCCAGTTCAGAAACACCGTACCGCGTCTCTCGTGGCCGAGCAGATCAAGCACTTCATGGAGGAGCACCAGCTCAAGCCGGGGGACCGGCTGCCCACTGAGCGGGAGCTCACCGAGATGCTGAGGGTGGGAAGGACATCCCTCAGAGAGGGGCTCCGGCTCTTGGAAGCGGACGGTCTCATCGAGGTCAAGGCCGGTGAGGGAATCTTCGCCGGCAGACTCTCGGTGGACTACTTCCTGAGACCGGTCTCCGTGAGCAGCCTTCTACGTATCAGTGAGCGCGAGACTCTGGAGCTGCTGCACCTTCGCAAAGTCATAGAGGCGGAAGCTGCGTCTCTTGCGGCGACCCACGCGAAAGCCAGCGAGTGCAGAACGCTCGAGAAGATTGCCGCTCGAATTGGGGAGTGTATCACTGACGGAGCGAAGTTCATCCCAAATGACGTGGCGTTCCACATCGCCCTGGTTAGGGCGTCGGGCAACTCGGTGTTTTCCAGGTTTTACATGGCCGTCATAGACATGCTCGTTGCCCAGGAACGACTCACCGTTCAGGTTCCCGGAGTGATGAAAAGAGCTTACGAGGACCATCTTGCCATAGCCAGTGCGATTGCCTCGCGGAATCCGAGGCTCGCCTACGAAGAGGTAGTGAAGCACCTCGACGGAGTCGCGCAGGCCTACGAAAAGGCTAGTCGGTCTGCTATCGACTTGACCGGCTCAGGCGGGTCCGGGACATAGCACGACTGCGCTCGGTCGCGGTGTGCTGCGGTGGGTCCCGGGCGGGGCCTGGGGCGCGGCCCTGACAGTGTGGAGGCCTTTGCGTTTCGCGACGATTCCTGGCCGCAGACGGGGCGCTGGTGTGTGGGCAACTTGGGACGTGGATACGGGGTGAGAAGTGGATGAAGGCTGTGAGGCTCGTTGAGATAGGGCAACCCCTCCGTCTGGAGGAATTGGACAGGCCCGCCTGCGGTCCTGGGGAGGTGCTCGTCTCGGTTCGAGCGGCGGGCGTGTGCGGAACCGACTTGAAGCTCCAGGCGGGGAAGATACCTCTCGAACGTCTGCCGGTAACTCTCGGCCACGAGTTCTCAGGGGTCATTGTGGAGAAAGGAGCGCTTGTCGAGGGCTTTGGCGAGGGTGACGAGGTCCTCATCTCCTTCTACGTCCCGTGCAACACATGCAAGTGGTGTCTGGCTGGCAGGCACACGATTTGCGAGAACCTCAAGGGAAGGCTGGGATTCGAGCTTGATGGCGGGCTCGCGGAGTTTGTAGCAGTTCCTGCAAGCTGCCTCGTGAGGAAGCCGCCGACCCTATCGTTCGAGGAGGCGGCCATCGTCTCCGACGCAGTGGCCACCCCGTACCACGCACTGCGCAAGAGGGCCGCGGTCGCCGAGGGGGACGCTACCGTGGTCGTGGGCGGCGGCGGTGGCCTCGGCCTTCACGCTATCCAGATCGCGAAGAGCCTCAGGAACGTCGTCATAGGATTGGACGCGTCCAGTGAGAAGCTCCGGCTGATGAGGACCTACGGGGCGGACGAGGTCATCGACGTGCGTGAGAACCCAGATTGGGGCGCGGCGATCCGCGAATTGACCGGCGGAAGGGGCGCTGACAACGCGATCGATTTCGTGAGCAGCGTGGAGACTGTGAGGAACGGCATAGTCGGGCTGAGGAAGGGAGGCAAGTTGGTGCTCGTGGCGTACTCCGCCGATCTTCGTGTGGACAGCTTGAAAGCGGTGCTCAGTGAGCTTGACGTCATGGGTTCGAGGGCCGCGACAAAGCGTGACATCGAGGAATGCTTGGGGCTGATAGCCAAGGGAGAGGTCAAGCCGGTGATCGGCGAGGTGCTTCCGTTCGAGGAAGCCAACAAAGCCCTATCCATGTTACGGGAGGGAACCGTCAACGGAAGGGTGGTCCTGAGAGTGTCGCATTGACCCGGCGAGTCTGGGGCGACATCCGGGACGAGGAGGGCTTGTCGAGGATGGATGGGTCGATGACCGACTGCACATGATGTGTGGAAGAACCGCGGTCAGACCATCAGACTAGCGTATCATCTGCTCGGCGAGGTGCAGATGGGCATACTGGGGGGTTGTATGTGGAACGCAGGTACAGGGTGGCGATCACCGATTACGTGTTTCCAAACCTGGAGGAAGAGCATCGGGTGCTTTCGGAGATCGGGGCTGAGATAGTGTCGTCTCAGTGTCGCACCGAGGACGAAGTGATCGACGTATGCCGGGGAGCGGACGCCGTCTTGGTGTGCTACGCGCCGGTGACCGCGCGGGTCATAGATTCCCTGGACCGATGCAGGATAATCGCGCGCTACGGGATCGGGGTAAACAACGTGCACATCGGGAGAGCGACCGAGAGGAGGATCCTGGTCACCAACGTGCCGGACTATTGCGTGGACGAGGTGTCAGACCACGCGCTCGGATTGCTCCTTGCGCTCGCACGGAAGATTCCCCAGCTCGACCGGACTGTCAAAGGAGGTCTGTTCGATTTCAAGGGGTGGCGCCCCATGTTCAGATTGAAAGGCAAAGTGCTAGGGCTGATGGCTTTGGGGAAGATCGGCCAGGCTCTCACCCCCAAAGCACAGAGCTTGGGATTGCAGGTGATCGCCCACGATCCGTTCGTGCCCCAGAACCTGGCCGACTCCTTGGGCGTGAGGCTAGTGTCGTGGGATGAGCTCCTGTCGACGTCGGATTTCATCTCCATCCACTCTCCCCTGACTCCCGAAACCCGCCATGCCTTCAGCACGGAAGCGTTCCGGAAGATGAAGAAGACCGCGTACGTGATCAACACGGCTCGCGGGGAGATAATCGACGAAGAGGCGCTGGCGCAGGCGCTTGAGACAGGACAGATAGCCGGTGCCGCACTCGACGTTCTAACTGACGAGAAGGCCGTCTCCAAGAACAAGCTGCTGCGCTTCGACAATGTCATAATCACGCCCCACGCCGCCTTCTATTCGGAGGAATCCACCGTGGAGCTGCAGCGCAAGGCCGCGGAACAGGTGCTCGCAGCGCTGAAGGGGGAGCGTCCCAAGTACTTGCTGAACAAGGAGGTCTGGACAGCATGAGTGAGACACCGTGGAAAAGCGACAAGTGGTTCGTGAGCCCGTGGAACTACGATCCCGAAGTGCGCGAGGGGATGACGTTCAGCAACAAGATTCAGTTCCATGACGTCTCCCTGCGCGACGGGGAACAGCAGGCTGGAGTGACTTTCAGCAAGGACGACAAGGTGCGCATAGCGGAGAGCCTGGCGGAGGCGGGAATCCACCGTATCGAGGCGGGGATGCCCGCAGTGTCCAAGCAGGACGAAGAGGCGATCAAAGAGATAGTCAGAAGGAAGCTCGGCCCCAAGATCTTCGCGTTCTCCCGCTGCATGGTGGAGGACGTCAAGCGCGCCGTTGACTGCGGTGTGGACGGCGTTGTGGTGGAGATCCCTTCGAGCACGCACATAATCGAGTATGCATACAAGTGGCCCTTGCAGAAGGCCATCGATCTCTCGGTGGAGGCCACGCGGTACGCAAAGGAACAGGGCCTGTACACGGTGTTCTTCCCGATCGATGGCACCCGGGCCGAGTTCTCTTGGTTCCTCAACCTGATAGAGACGGTGGCCAGGGACGGCCACATGGACGCCCTGGGCATCGTGGATACTTTCGGAGGGATATCTCCGCACGCCGTAGGCTATCTCGTGCGCAAGATCAAGGAGCGGGTGAAGAAGCCCCTTGAGACCCACTTCCATGACGATTTCGGCCTCGGCGCGGCCAACACCATCATCGCCCTTGCCGCGGGCGCGGACGTGGCTCACACGACGGTCACCGCCATCGGAGAGCGGGCGGGCAACACTCCTTACGAGGACGTGGCTCTCGGGCTCAAGGTCCTGTACGGAGTCGACACGGGGATCAAGACCGAGAAGATGTACGCCGTGTCCAAGCTGGTTCGCAAACTCGCCGGCATCGAGGTGCGGCCCAACAGGCCGATCGTAGGAGACATGATATTCAAGATAGAGTCCGGGATCATCTCCAGTTGGTTCAGGAACTGCGGGCTGGGCAACGCGGTGGAGCTCATGCCGTTCAGATGGGACCTCGTAGGCCAGGAACCCGCCGAGGTAGTGCTGGGAAAGAACAGTGGGGCTGACTCGATCAGGATTTGGCTTGACCGCATTGGCGTAAAGGCCACGGACGAGCAAATCAACACCATCCTCTGGCAGGTCAAGGACTTCGCGTACGAGCACAAACGCCTAATGACTCAACCGGAATTCGAGTCGCTCGTGGCGAAGGTAGTGAAGTGAGGTCCTGGGAATGAAGGCAGCGGTGCTCAAAGGTGTGCGAGAGCTGGACATCGAGGAGGTCGCTGCTCCTGAACCTGGGCCCGGGCAGGCACTGGTTCGGATCAGGGCCACGGCCATTTGCGGCACTGACCTCGGGATATACATGGGCAAGTCGCGGGCGAGAATGCCTCTCATCCCGGGCCACGAATCGAGCGGCACCGTAGTGGCCTTGGGGCCTGGGGCTCGAGGTCTCTCCGTTGGGGATCGAGTGGTCCTGAACCCCCTTCTCTTCTGCGGCCGATGCCGGTACTGCCTTGCGGGCAGGCCTAACCTTTGTCTCGAGGGAGGGCTCATGGGTCGAGAGAGGCCGGGTACCTTCGCTGAATTCGTGGCAGTCGAAGACTACCGATGCCATCGCCTGCCCGACACCGTCAGCTTTGCCGACGCGACCAGCTTGGTCGTGCTGAGCACGGTTCTTGCGGGCGCTAGACTCGCCGGAATCCGGGCGGGGAACAGCGTCGCAGTGGTTGGCCTGGGTGCTGCGGGCATCCTCCACACCCAGCTTGCGAAGGCTTCGGGCGCGCATCCGGTGATCGGCATCTCGCGCAGCGCTTGGAAGCTCGATCTCGCGCGACGGCGCGGGGCCGACGTCACGATCGGTGGAGGTGATGTGGTGAGAGAGGTACTCAAGCATACGGACGGCATCGGAGTCGACGTTGCCATCGAGTGCGCCGGGAAGGCGGAGACCCTCCGGCACGCGATGGAGATGACGCGCCCAGGCGGAACTGTCCTGGCGTTCGGCATCCTGCCGCCGCGCCTTGAGGACTTCGACGGTTTCGATCTCTACTATAAGGAACTGACCATTGTTGGGAGCCGCGCAATGTTGCCGGAGGACTTCGATGGCGCGATCAAGGCCGTCGAGAGAGGCGCGATCGACCTAGGCTCCATAGTGACTCACACCTATGCGCTGGACGAGCTCGAGGCCGCGTTCGGCAAGGTGGAGACGAGCCCGGGCGATGTGTTGAGAGTCGTCATCGAGATCTGAGGGCGAGGAAGACCACGTACCTGAGCGTGCAGGTAGCTGAACGTGCACATAAAGGGAGGTAGGACAATGGAGCTTTCGTTCATCAAGCGACCCCACGAGTACTCACCCAGGCGTGTGTACAGCACATCGGGCACGGACTGGCAGGAGCGCGTCAACTTCGATCGGATGAGGAAAGAGAGGTTGGCTCGCGCCAAGCAGATGATGGAGAAGCACGACTTGGGCGCGCTGGTGTGCTTCGTCGGAGAGAACGTGCGGTACATCACCAGCGTGTGGCAGGGCAACTGGAAGAACAACATTTTCATCCGTTACTGCGTGCTCCCCCGCGGAGGCGAGCCGATCCTCTTCGAGACAGTGGGTTCGGACCTCGAGTGCGCCAAGATAGACGCTCCCTGGATGGAGGGACGGATACGGCCCGCCATCACGTGGAAGTGGGCGGAGTCGGCCGAGGAAATGATGGCCGAGAGAATGGCGGAGAGCGTGTATCAAGCTCTCAAGGAAAGCGGCGTGGAGAAAGAGAAGATCGGGATCGACATCATGGATATGAGGGCGTACAACGCTCTGTCCCGGAAAGGGCTCAACATAGTGAACGGGTGGCCGGCGCTCTCTGAGGCTCGGGTCGTCAAGACGCGCGATGAGATCGAGTGTCTCAAGATCTCCTCCGCCTTCGGCGACGCAGCAATGTGGAAGATAAAGTACGAGTGGCTGAAGCCCGGGGTGAAGGAGTCGTACATCACGGCCAAGGTTAACGAGTACCTCTACGAAGAGGGGTTTGACTTCGTGTACGACATCATCGTGGCGTCGGGTGGGAACACCAGTCCGTATAGGCGGTGGCACACCGACAAGCTCATCCGCCAGGGCGACCTCGTCATCGTCGACATCAACGCCATCGGGCCCGGCGGATACTTCGTCGACTTCGTGCGCTGCTTCAAAGTGGACACGAAGCCGACCAAGGAGGAGAAGGACCTCTACAGGGAGTGCTACGACTCGCTGTACGCCTCGCTCGCGGAGCTCAAGCCGGGCAACACCACGCGCGACGTCGCTCTGAAGTTCCCGGTGTACGACGATGACAAGTACGGCAGCGTGAGCTTGCAGCAGTTCGCGCACTCCATAGGCCTGTCACTGTACGAGGGCATGTGGATCTCCCGTGCGTACTCACTCGACTACCCGGTGGAGATCAAGGAGAACATGTGCTTCGCCATAGAGACGTTCGCAGGACACCCCGGTTTGCCGCAAACCGTGCGCCTGGAGGAAGACGTCGTCGTGACCGACAAGGGCCCTGAGCGGCTCACCATGTTCGAGCACTGGGCTGAGTTCTAGCGGCGGACGCGCGTTCGTCGGAGGCGGCGGGCCCACATCGGGCGGCACCCGTCCGCCTCCGACTGTCTTTGGGGATCGGCGTCCGGGCCTTTCTTCGTAGCGCGGGGGCTGCCGATCAAGTGGGGAGGGAGCGCGACATGAAATCCAAGCTGACGGTGAGCTGCGTACAACTGAGTGCTTTTCCGCTCGAACGTGCTGAGGAGGGCTTGGCCCACGCCCTGGGAATGGTGGACAAGGCGGCCATGGCCGCGCCGGACCTCGTGGTGTTGCCGGAGTGCGCCTACCCGGCGTACTACTTGGCGGACTGGGCGTCGAGGCGAAGCTCCCTTCGACCCGCGTCCGAAGTGCTGGGCCTCTTCGCGGAGAAGGCGAGGAGGTACGGGTGTTACATAGCAGTGGGGATAGCAGAGGAACCGCCCGGCGAGAACAAAGAGGCGTACAACAGCGGTTTCCTCCTCGACCCCGAAGGGAGGGTCGCAGGAAGCGCGCGAAAGCAGTTCCTATGGCACTTCGATGCCCGGTGGTTCACTCCCGGGGTAATGGGTGACGCCGTCCAGCTCCCCTGGGGCCGGGTAGGCATGTTCATCTGCGCCGACGGGCGTCTACCGGAGATACCGCGCGCGCTCGCACTGAAAGGCGCGCGTCTTTTCATCGACCTCACCAACCTCGTTGCCGCCAGCAAGGACGAGACGCGGCTCACCAGCGCCCAAGTGGAGTACATGCTGAAAGCGAGGGCCATCGAGAACCAGGCGTGGATCGTCATGGCCAACAAAGTTGGGACGGAAGCCGACACTATAGTCTACTGCGGTCGCAGTCTCGTGGTCTCGCCGCAGGGCGACGTAGTCGCGCAAGGAAGCGCACACATTCCCGAGGTGGTGACCGCCGAGATCCCGCTGCCGCTTGACTGCTCCGGGGCGGTGGACGGAGTGTTCGAACCGCTTGCTGCGCGCCGTCCGGATACTTACGGCGATCTCGTGCGCCCGTTCGAGGAGCTCACTGTATCCTCCACCATCGAGGAAAGCGTGGTTCCGGGGGAGAAGTCTCCCGTAGTGGCCGCGTTCCAGCTCGATATGGATGAGAGCACTGACCTGCTCGCTCCGAAGATCGAGCGACGGCTGCGCGACCTTGCCGTGCAAGGCGTGGAGCTGGTGATCCTGCCGGAGCCGTTTCCGAGGGAGCGGCCTATCGAAGAGAACGAGGCCCTGTTGCGCCTCGTTTCGAGGGCTTCAGCCCATACGGGCTTGGCCGTCGTATTCACGGGAGACGAAATCGACGGCACGGCTAGGTACCGAACTGCGTTTTTCGTCGAGAAGGGTGCTGTGACGGCGAGGTACCGGAAAGTGCACCTGGATGCAAGCGAGAAAGGGATCTGCAGTCCCGGGTCGGGGCCGTACCCCGTCGTCTGCGGTGAGCGCGGCAACTTCGGAATCATGCTTGGGTACGAGGGTTTGCTGCCAGAAGTGGCGAGGATCCTTGCGCTGAGGGGTGCAGATGTCATCCTGTGGCCGTGCCGCTTCGCCGGCGATCGCTATGAGTGGTTCGCCCGGACGAGAGCAGCCGAAAACCGTGTCTTCGTGGTGGCGGCCAATGCCGTCGGCAGGCACGGGATCGGAGCTAGCCTCATCGCGAGCCCCCAGGGGGCGGTTCTGGCTCAAGCCTTCGCAGGACGAGAACAAGCCGTTTCCGCGACGTTGGTGACAGCCGAGGCGCGCTGCAAGTCCATCGTGCCGGGCACCGATGCGATCCTCGGTCGCCAGCCCATGTCTTATCGCCTGCTAGTCGAATCAGCTCGGAGTTGACGCCCGTCAAAGCTGGTTGCTGATTGTCGGTCGCCAGTAGACGCGGATCGTAAGGTCCACGGCGGACTCGGTCGCCCACGCGAATGTCGACGATTGCACTCGGAACGGAGGGGGTATTCGAATGACCCATGTAGACTTGGTGATCAAGGGGGGCAGGATCGCGCTTCTGGACGGCTCGCTGGTTGAGGCCGATGTGGCGGTGAGCGGAGAGACGATATGCGGACTGGGCACGGGCTTCGATGCCAGTGAGATCATAGACGCGACCGGCCTCGTGGTCCTCCCAGGCGCGGTCGACGGCCACGTCCACATGATGGATCCGGGCTACACGTCACGAGAAGACTTCACAACAGGGACGACCGCGGCGGCATACGGCGGCACCACCACGGTGATCGAGCACCATCGCACCGATCCCCAGGTTTTCGATTGGAAGGAGCTCGAGCGCAAGCGCCAGCACCTGGAGGGGAGAAGCTTGGTGGACTTCGCGCTGAAGGGTGGAATCTCCCACGGTAACCTCGGGGAACTCAGGCAGATGTGGGATCGCGGCATCACGGCGTTCAAGATGTTCACTTGCTACCTTCACGGGGCAGACGCCATTCACGTTGGGCTTCAGCAGTACGTTTTCACGGAGATCGCGCGAATGAACGGGACGGTTCTCATCCACGCTGAGGACGACGGGATCGTGTCCGCCAACGAACAGGCATTGCGAGCAGCGGGTCGCAAGGACTACATGACCCACTACGAGGCCAGGAGCGAGCTCGCTGAAACGCTTGCCATTCGACAGGCCCTCCTCATGGCGGAGAGAACCGGAGCGCGGGTGGTCTTTGCCCACGTAAGCACGCCCGAGAACCTGTCCATCATCAAGGAAGCCAGGGCAAGAGGCGTGAAGGCGTACGCCGAGACGTGCCCGCAGTACTTCTACCTCAGCACGGAGACCCTCCGGGAGAAAGGGCCTTGGGTGAAGTTCGCTCCTCCCGTGAAACCACCGGGAACTCAGGAGCGCATGTGGGAAGCCATGGCGCGCGGCCTGGTGGACATAATCTCCTCCGACCATTGCCCGTTCGAGAAGGAGCGGAAAGAGAGAGGGCTTGATGACATGTGGGCGGCACCTCCAGGAATCCCGGGGGTCGAGACGTGTCTCCGGCTAATGCTCACCGGCGTGGCCGAGGGGAAGATTCACATGGGCACCCTGGTCGCCTGCATGAGCACGAATCCTGCCAGGCTGTACGGGTTGTACCCGCGCAAGGGCAGCCTTGCCGTGGGCTCGGATGCGGACCTCGTGTTGGTGGACATGAACGCCTCGGAGACGCTTGCGAACGCGGGCGTGAAATCCAAGTGCGGCTGGACTCCTTACGAAGGCACGGTCGTCAGGGGAATCCCGTTGACCACGATCGTGAGGGGGAAAGTCGTGGTCCGAGATAGGGAGATAGTGGGGAAACCCGGGTTCGGGCGCTTCGTGCCGCGTGGCAGGACGTGGGGCAGTGTGGTGTGAGGACTGGCCGGTCTTGGTTGCCCTGCGCCCTCAGCTGTTGAGCGGCTGGGCGCAGAAGTGCCAGCGGCCCAGGGACGAATCCCGCGCTCTGCTGGACGATGCCAGGCATCGAGCGCTGGAGGTGTTTTTTGCGTTTGAGGTAGGAATGTGGTGTTTCGTGTAGAATTAGTAGACCCGCAGCTTTCGTGGCAGAGAGCGCCCGGAGGCCTGTGGCCGCCGGGCGAACAGCGCCGAGAGCGGGCGCGCCCGTCTTCGCGCTCGAAGGCCGCGCGACGCGCACTTAGCAGGGTGTATGCAGGGGGTCGATGGGTTGCGGGTCAAGATCATAGTGAATCCTATGGCAGGGCGGGGGCGCGCGGTCAGAGCCGTTCCGGTGATCTGTCGAGCGCTCGAGCAAGGCGGGGCAGACTACGACATTTACGTGACCAAAGGCCCCGGCGACGCCACAGCAGCGGCAAGGAAAGCGGTTGATGAGGGGTACGAGGTGATCGCGGCGGCCGGCGGGGACGGGACGACGAACGAGGTTGCCAACGGAATAGCCGGGCGGGAGGCTGCCCTCGGTGTCATACCGTGTGGAAGCGGCAATGACATGGCGATTAGCTTGGGTCTTCCCAGAGACGTGGAGCAGGCGTGCCGCGTGCTTGTCAGGGGCAAGGCTAGTAGGCGCGACCTCGGGCGCGTCAACGAAAGGTACTTCGTCAACGCCGTCGGAGTGGGGTTCGACGCCACGGCCGCGAGAGCGGCTAGCAGCGACTTGAGATGGCTTCCGGTGCGCGGGGCCCCTCTCTACGTGATAGCGGTCTTGAAGACTCTGGCGGAATACAAGGCTTGCGAGATGGTCCTGACAGTCGACGATAAGGTCATGACAGTGCGGCCTCTCCTCGTGGCTGTAGGGATTGGCAAGACGTACGCGGGGGGCATGAAGATCGTCCCGGATGCCGTGCCCGACGATGGTCTGTACGACGTGTGCGTCGTGGAGTCCATGGGGAGCCTGGAGACTCTGTACCACCTCCCCAAGGTCTTCACGGGGTCTCACACGAGAATGGGACAGACTACGATGATGCGGGCGCGGTACGTCTCGATTCGCTCGTCTGCACCTGTGCCGCTTCATATGGACGGCGAAGTGTTCGTCAAGGAGTCGATGGAATTCACTCTCATTCCGAGGGGGCTAGCCGCGATACATCCGTGAGGGCCATGGGCGAGGTTGTAGCACTGGTGTCCCTGGGTTGCGCGAAGAACTTGGTGGACTCCGAGGTAATGGCAGGTTTGCTGAGCTCGGCCGGGTATCTTTTGACGTCGTGCCCGGAGGACGCGGACGTCATAGTCGTGAACACATGCGCGTTCATAGACGCAGCTCAGCAGGAGGCGGTCGACACCATACTTGACCTCGCCAGGTACAAGAAAACAGGGAAGTGCCGCGCTCTGATAGTCACGGGGTGTCTCGCCCAGAGGTTCGCGTCCGAAGTCCTCGCCGAAATGCCGGAGGTAGACGCTGTAGTCGGCACAGGAGACTTCCCCGGCATCGCGGGAGTGGTAAGACAAGCTCTCGCGGGGCAGCGAATCGCGAAGGTGGGGACTCCGTGCTACCTGCACGACGAGAACGCACCGCGCATTCTCTCGACTCCGCCCTACATGGCTTATGTAAAGATCGCGGAAGGATGCAGCAATCGGTGTTCGTACTGCGTGATCCCGGAGCTTCGCGGCCCATACCGGTCGCGGCCGAGTGAGTCTGTGGTCGCCGAGGTTCGGCGTCTCGCCAGCCATGGGGTCAAAGAGCTGATCCTCATCGCTCAGGATACAACGAGGTATGGAGAGGACATCTACGGAAGACCGTCTTTGGCCGGCTTGCTTCGGGAGGTCTGCGAGGTCGATGGCCCGAGGTGGGTGCGAGTGCTTTACATGTACCCATCGAGGGTGACCGACGAGCTCATTGAGGTCATGGCGTCTGAATCAAAGATCTGCAAGTACGTCGACCTGCCCCTCCAGCACGCAGACGACGACATCCTGAGGTCCATGAACCGCAAAGGGACCTTGGAATCCGCGCGGGAGATCATCGCCAGGCTCAGGCAAGCCATGCCCGACGTCACCATCAGGAGCACGTTCATGGTGGGATTCCCGGGAGAGACCGAGGAGCACTTCGGGCGGCTCCTCGATTTTCTGAGGGAGGTCCGCCTCGACAGGGTCGGGGTTTTTGCGTTCTCGCCGCAGCGGGGCACGCCTGCCGCGAGGCTCCGGGGCCGGGTGCCTTCAAGGATCAAGGAGAGACGGCGCCGGGAGGCCATGGAAGTCCAGGCAGTCATCTCTCGTGAGAAGAACGAGGCGAGGGTGGGCAGAGTCTTCGACGTGCTCATCGAGGGAAGGTCGGAGGAGAGCGATCTCGTCACTGTGGGCCGCTCCCAGGCTGAAGCGCCGGAGATCGACGGTTTGATCTACATCGGCAACGAACACCCTCCGCCGGGCGAGTTCCGGAGAGTGCGGATAGTCGATGCGGGCGACCACGATCTCGTCGGCGAGATTCTGCCGACCGGCGCGAAGGACGGCGGGGCCAGGAAGGAAGGGGCCTGACTCCCTCATAGGCCTGGGTCTTCGTGGCGCAGGACGCTTGCCTCGATGAGGTGGCTCAAGAAGCCCCCTCCGTCCGGGCGATCTCCGACGGGCGTCGTGAAATCAAGCTCGCCGGATCAAGAGTTCGGCGCCCTTGGAGGGCGGGACGTGGTTTGTGCAAGAGAGTGCAATCTTGGCATGGCGGAATGCAGAGTCTTGCACTGGCGAGCGTCGTCCCGCGATGGGAACGCTGGAGCCCGGTGCAAGGCAGCGGTTTGTGCGGGAGTCAGGGCAGCGCTGCGGCGGTGTCGAGGTGAGCCGGTGCGGAGAGACGCTGGCACGTGGTTTGCAGGCTGTGTGATGACGGCAACGGAAGATGGGGATCCGCTGTGTGGCTCGAGGAGTGCGCAACTCAACAAACCAGAGAGGAGAGGGATGCGGCATGAGCGCGGAGACGAGGCCCAAGAGCGCGTACGAGATCGCCCTGCAGCAGTATGATGCGGTTGCGGGGAGGCTGGACATCGACCCGGGAATCCGTGAGCTCCTTCGCCATCCAAAGACGAGCCTGGAAGTGGCGTTTCCCGTCAGGATGGACGACGGCACGGTGAAGGTCGTGACCGGGTACCGGGTTGTGCACAACACCGCGAGGGGCCCGGGCAAGGGCGGCATCAGGTACCATCCCGGTGTGACGTTCGACGAAGTGAAGGCGCTCGCTATGTGGATGACGTGGAAGTGCGCGGTGGTGGGCATCCCGTTCGGTGGCGCGAAGGGCGGTGTCGTGTGCAATCCCAAGGAGATGTCGCAGGGCGAGATCGAGAGGTTGACCAGGCGCTTTACAAGCGAGATTAGCGGGGTGATAGGGCCACACACCGACATCCCGGCGCCAGACGTTTACACCAACGCTCAGGTGATGGCGTGGATAATGGACACGTACAGCACTCACAAGCGCGAGTTCACGCCTGGCGTTGTGACGGGCAAACCCATTCCACTGGGCGGATCGCTGGGGCGGAACGAAGCTACCGCGAGAGGCTGCGTGTTCACTATAAGACAGGCAGCCAGGCACATCGGTGTACCCATGGACCGTCTGCGCGTCGCGATCCAGGGGTACGGGAACGCGGGCTCCATAGCCGCATCCCTCCTGCACGCGGACGGCTGCAAGATCGTGGCCGTCTCGGACTCCAAGGGCGGTGTATACTGCGATAGAGGCCTCGACCCCGCGAAGGTCCTTGCTCACAAGAATCTCACCGGCTCCGTTGTGGGAGCCGAAGGGACTGAACCCATATCCAACGCGGGCCTTCTCGAGCTGGAGTGTGACGTGCTGGTGCCGGCTGCTCTCGAGAACCAAATCACGGCGGACAACGCGCCGCGCGTGAAGGCAAAGGTCGTGGCGGAGGCAGCGAACGGGCCCACGACGCCGGAGGCGGATGACATCCTTTATGACAAGGGAGTCATGGTCATCCCCGACATCCTGGCGAACGCAGGCGGCGTGACCGTTTCCTACTTCGAGTGGGTGCAGAACCTCATGGTGTACTACTGGACTGAAGAGGAAGTCAACGGGAAGCTCGAGCAGATCATGAATCACAGCTTCGAAGCCGTGCTCGACATGGCACAGAAAAAGAAGGTCCACATGAGGAACGCTGCCTACATGCTCGCCATCTCGAGGGTTGCCGAGGCCGAGAGGTTGAGAGGCATCTACCCGTGAGGCCCGCGCTGGCAAGGTGAGCGAGCGTCGTCTCCGCGACGTGATGGTGGCGCGAGCAGTTCCTGTTCAGGGCATGAGCATCCGGCATCTTGCCAGGCGCATCGCTCGGGGGCCGGCGCTCCCAACCGGGGTTCCTGCGGTTTGGCTTGCGACGGGTTTCCCTGTGGAATCGCGGCCCGCCTCAACCCACTGACGGGTGAGGCGGGTCTTCCGTGCCCTGGCAAGCAGCGGGACAAATTGTGACTGTGGGGAGGAAGAAACGGATCGAGCGTAGAATCCATATCTTCTGGGAACGTGGCCAGCATGGCGGAAGCACTCCGAAGGAGTCTTCCCTGTCGTCCGGCCGGCGTGGCCCGAAGGGAGGGATGCGGCGGGCGGCACGGTCCGTGACTTGCGTTAATTAGCGTCGCGGGGCTTCTTCAACGTGAAAGGAGGCGCTTTCAGTATGTCCAAGAGAACCACCTGGATCGTGGTGGTCGCTGTAATCGTCGTACTAGCTGGGGTGTATATAGCAGTTCGCGGGATTCCGACGGCGCAGAAGGCCGAGGAAGCGAAGGCGTTCAAGGCGGGCATGGTGACAGACATCGGAGGCCTTGGGGACCAGTCGTTCAACGATGCGGCTTACCGTGGTCTCGAGAAGGCCAAGAGCGAGCTGGGCGCTGAGATCAACGTCGTAGAGTCCAAGAAGATGGACGACTACGAGCCCAACCTCCGCAGCCTCGGCGATCAGAAGTACGACATAACCTGGGCCATCGGCTTCTTGATGACTGACGCCATGAACAACGTTGCCCCCCAATATCCGGACCTCAAGTTCGGCATCATCGACAGCGTTGTTGAGCAGCCGAACGTCGCGTCAGCGACCTTCAAGGAGCACGAGGGTTCCTACCTCCTGGGGATCATCGCGGCTAGCATGACGAAGACGGGGACGGTCGGGTTCGTGGGCGGTATGGATGTCCCGGTCATTGAGAAATTCGAAGTGGGTTACCTCGCGGGAGTCCGCACCGTGAACCCCGACGTCAAGGTCCTCATAGGCTACACGGGCAAGTTTGACGATCCCGCCAAGGGCAAAGAGGTAGCCCTCGCGCAGTTCAGCCAAGGCGCTGACATCGTCTATCATGCGTCCGGCGCGTGCGGAATAGGGGTCATTGAGGCCGCCAAGGAGAAGGGCGCCGGATTCTGGGCCATGGGAGTCGACTCCTGCCAGCATCACCTCGCGCCCGACAACGTCATGTCGTGCATGTTGAAGCGTGTGGACGTGGCGGTGTACGACGTCACCGCGAAGGTGAAGGACGGCACGTTTGAGGCGGCCCACTACGAGTACGGCCTCAAGGAAGACGGTGTAGGCCCGTGCGACGAGACCTCCAAGCACGTCCCGCAGGACGTGTTGGACAAGGTGAACGCTTACAAGGCCAAGATCGTCGGTGGGGAGCTCGTGATCCCTGCTACCAGAGCTGACCTCGAGACCTTCACGCCGCCCGCGCTGTAAGCCGCCCGGCGGCGAGAGTACGCAAGCGCGGCGCAGCTCCCCGCGAGGGGGAGCGGCAGGAAGTGCCAGGTGCCGGCTCGCGCGAGCGGCGGCGCCTGGCACTTTTGAAAAGGGAGGTGTGCTCGCTGTCAGAACGTGGGAATGCTCCCGTGGTTGAGATGCGAGGTATCACAGTGACGTTCCCGGGCGTCGTCGCAAACGACGATGTGAGCATCGATGTGTACCCGGGCGAGATACTGGCACTCCTCGGGGAGAACGGCGCAGGGAAGACAACCCTAATGAACGTGCTTTACGGTCTCTACCGACCAGACCGAGGAGAGATCCGCGTCAGGGGCAAGACCGTGAGCATTCGAGACCCCAACGACGCTATCAAGCTCGGCCTCGGCATGGTGCACCAGCATTTCATGCTCATACCGCCTTTCACCGTGGCGGAGAACATCGTCCTGGGGACGGAGCCGGTGGCGGCCGGCGGCGTTCTCGACTCCCGGCGCGCTGTGGAGAACGTGAAGAACCTTTCGGCCAAGTACGGGCTTGCGGTGGACCCGAGCGCGAGGGTCGAGAACATATCCGTGGGAATGCAGCAACGTGTGGAGATCTTGAAAGCTCTTTATCGGGGCACGGAGGTGCTCATTCTCGACGAGCCCACCGCGGTCCTCACGCCGCAAGAGGTTGATGAGCTCGCAGGCATCATGCGCAACCTGGCGAGCCAAGGGAAGTCAATAGTGTTCATCACACACAAGCTCAAGGAGGTCATGGCCATAAGCGACCGGGTGACCGTGCTCAGGCGGGGAAGGGTCGTGGGGACGCTTCCCACGCGTGAGACCACACCGGAGGACCTGGCGCGGATGATGGTGGGGCGTGACGTGGTGCTTTCCGTGGAAAAGGGCCCGCCTCGGGTCAAAGACGTGGTTCTCACGGTCGAGGGCGTCCACGTGAGGAGCTCGCGAGGCTTGCCCGCCCTGAAAGGCGTATCGTTCGAAGTGAGGGCGGGAGAGATCGTGGGCATCGCGGGGATAGAGGGGAACGGCCAGAGCGAACTCGTGGAAGCGCTCACAGGGCTGCGCAAGGTGAGCGCTGGGCGGATCTTGGTGGGCGGCGTAGATGTCACGAATAGGCCTCCTCGACAAGTGATAGAGAGAGGGGTTGGACACGTTCCGGAGGACCGGCAGCGGCGCGGCCTCATTCTCGACTTCTCCATAGCTGAGAACCTCATCTTGGAGAGGTATTACAAGCCACCGTTCGCGCGAGGGGTCAACCTGGACTACAGGGCGGTCCGGACCTACGCCCGCCAGCTCATATCGGAGTTCGATATCCGAACGCCAAGCGAGAACGTTCGAGTTGGAGCGCTCTCCGGCGGGAACCAGCAGAAGGTCGTGGTAGCAAGGGAGCTCTCCCTGGAGCCCCGACTCCTCATTGCGTCTCAGCCTACCAGGGGTCTGGATGTCGGGGCAATAGAATTCGTGCACAGAAGGCTCGTTTCCCAGCGCGACGAGGGGAAAGCCATACTCCTCGTCTCGCTGGAACTCGACGAGATCATGTCGCTTTCCGATAGGATACTCGTCCTCTACGAGGGTCAGATAGTCGGTAGCATGAAAGCCGAGGAGGCAACGGAGCAGGAGATAGGGTTCTTGATGGCCGGCGGCCGCCGGGGGCCAGTCGAGGGGACAAGCTCGCAAGCGGTGCCGCGAGCGGGAGGTGAGCGTGATGCCCGAGCCGGGACAAGGCACGAAGGTGCTCACGGGATGGCGCAGGCTAGTGCAACGTGAAGAGACGAGGGAGCTCTTCATCCCGGTCATAGCCGTGATGCTGGCTTTGGTGTTAGGCGCCATCCTGGTGACACTGGGTGGCAAGAGCCCTGCGGCCGCCTATGGGGCTCTCGTGCGCGGTGCTTTCGGAGGTCTGGGCAATCTGGCCGAGACTCTGATCAACGTGACTCCGCTCATCTTCACCGGGCTCGCGGTTGCTCTTTCGTTCAAGTGCGGGCTTTTCAACATTGGTGCTGAGGGCCAGCTCATCATGGGGCAAATCGTGTCAGCTTGGGTGGGTTTCTCCCTCACCGGTCTTCCTGCGTTCGTGCACATGCCCCTCGCTCTGGCGGCCGGTGTGGCCGCGGGGGCGGTGTGGGGCGCCGTGCCCGGCTATCTAAAGGCGAGGCTCGGGGTGCACGAGGTCATCAACACGATAATGATGAACTACATCGCGCTGTACTTCAGCCACTATCTCGTAATAGGACCGCTGAAAGCGCCAGGCCCTCTACCTGTGACGCCAACCATCGCGCCGACGGCAAAGCTCTGGAGGTTCCTTCCACCAACCAGGCTGCACTTGGGGGTCATTCTGGCCATTGCGGCTGTGTGGCTGGTGTACTATGTTCTCTTCCAGACCACGTTGGGGTTCGAGATCAGGGCCGTGGGCGAAAACGCGGAAGCCGCGCGTTACGGGGGCATCAGCGTTCGTAGGAACATCGTGCTGGCGATGTTAATGAGCGGAGGGCTGGCGGGGGCAGCAGGGGCCGTTCAGGTGCTGGGGCTTCAGTACAAGTTCCTCGACATATTCAGCTTCACGGGGTACGGCTTCGACGGCATAGCCGTGGCGCTCTTGGGCCGGAATCACCCGCTCGGTGTGCTCGCCGCTGCCTGCCTGTTCGGGACCCTCGCGCGGGGAGCCATCCTCATGCAGAGCATAGCGAGGATACCCAAGGAGATCATCGGGATAATGCAGGCGACCATAGTGCTCATCGTGGCGGCTGACGAGATCATAAGGCGGCTGGTCATGCCCAGGCGAAGGCAGAAGGTGCCGGTCGCGGCCGAGGCTTTCGCGCACGGAGTGGATGGGGGGGATGATCATGCTGCATAGGCTCACGGACGTCACCGTATACATAGCTCTCGTCGTGTCGACGCTGCGCATGGCGACGCCTCTCATCCTTGCCTCGTTGGGCGGCGTGTTCTCGGAGAGGTCGGGAGTCGTCAACATCGCACTCGAGGGCATAATGCTGGTTGCAGCTTTCATGGCGATGCTCGTCTCTCACCTAACCGGAGTGCCGTGGCTCGGGGTGCTCGGCGCGACGGTGGCCGGGGTATGTGTCGCCGCGATTCACGCCGTCGTGTCGATCAAGTACAGAGCCGAACAGGTTGTGAGCGGAGTCGCCATAAACATATTCGCGCTGGGGTTCACCGGTTTCATGCTTCGGAGCGTGTTTCAGCACGCGGGGCAGTCCCCGCCCGTTCCCAAGGTAGCCGACTGGACCATCCCAATAGTGGAGAAGGTCCCGGTTGTTGGGGAGATGATAGGCAAGCATACTCCGTTTGTGTACATTGCGCTGGCCGCGGTGATAGTCGCGCACTTCATACTCTTCAAGACGGCGCTGGGGCTTCGCATACGAGCGGCGGGAGAGCATCCTCGTGCCGCCGAGACGGTGGGGATAAACGTGTTCAAGATCAGGTACATGTGCGTGCTCGCAAGCGGAGCCCTCGCGGGCATCGGCGGCGCGTCTCTGTCTCTAGGCTTCCTGAGCCAGTTCCAGGAGAACATGACTGGGGGCAGGGGATTCATAGCCCTCGCCGCGATGATATTCGGGAAGTGGACGCCATTCGGGTCGCTCGGAGCCTGCCTCCTCTTCGGGTTCGCCGACGCGCTGCAAATCCTGTCGCAGACCCTCGGTATCATGATCATCCCGCGGGAGTTCCTGCTCATGGCACCATACATCCTGACAATGGCCGCGCTGGCTGGGGTGATCGGGAAGGCGGTCCCGCCCGCCGCGAGCGGTGTCCCCTACGAGCGACAGAATTAGCGTCGCTGACCAGGATTGGAAGGGCACGAAGAGACCGGGAGCACGGCCGCCGCGCCGCGGAGAGCCGCTCTCCCGGCCTCTCTGTCTCTGTGCCACGAAATGGCAGATGCCCTCTATGTGGAAAAACCTCAAGGTCTTTGGAACACGTGAAGGAAGTATGGAACCTGGTGTCGAAAACACGCTCAATGAGCATGAGATCCTGACCCATTGTTGATTGGAGGAGCACGACATGGTTGATGTTCTCATCAAGGGCGGACCGGTGATGATCCCACTGCTTATCTGCTCGGTCCTGGCGCTTGCCGTAGCCTTCGAACGCATCCTCTACATGCTCAGGACGTCGCAGGACCCTGAGCGAGCCTTGCGGCTCATTTCGGTGGCCATCGATCGTGACAGGATGGCCGAGGCTGTAGCTGCCGTACAGCAGCTGCGAGGGCAGGTCGGAGCGCTAGCCACAGTGGCGCTCACCAACGCAAACCGGCCCAAGGCAGAGCTTGAAGCGGAAGTCAAGGCCGCCGGAGAGCGTGAGGCGTTCCTCCTCGAGAGTCACCTTCCGATGCTGGACATGGTGGTAACGGTTGCCCCACTCCTGGGGTTGCTCGGCACGGTCACGGGGCTGATCAAGAACTTTCAGGTCCTTGCGAGGACGCCGCAGATGCTCGAAGCGGGGGCGCTCTCCGCAGGCATTGCCGAGGCCTTGATCACGACGGCCGCTGGGCTTGTCATCGCCGTCCCGGCGTTTGTCCTCCACGTGTACATCACAGGGCTCATAGACAGGAGGCTCGTCGAGATGAGCGAGTTTGGGTCGAGCCTGGTGAACCTCCTTGCGGAAAGGGTGAGCGAAGGTGGAATTTCGCAGAAGCAGCCGCAGAAGGCCTCGAGTTGATCTAGTTCCCATGGTGGACGTGATGATGTTCCTCATCGCGTTCTTCATGCTGTTTACGACGTTTCGCTCAAATCCCGCGGGACTAACCGTGAGGCTTCCGAAGGCGGCGACGGCGACTCCACAGGAATCCGCGGGCATAACAGTCGTGATAGACAGGGTTGGAGACGTCTACCTTGAAAACCGCAGGATGACCCTGGACTCGCTGCGACAAGACATCGAAAAGAGCGTTCAAGCGAATCCGGACCAGTTCGTGATCATCAGGGCGGACAGCAATGCCAGGTACTCCAAGCTGGTCGAGGTCATGGACGCTGCAAGGCTGGCTGGAGCCACTAGACTTGCGCTCGCCGCGGAGAGAAAGCGTGTGGAGGGAGCGCAGGAATAGGACGGGCCTGGAGACACGAACGACATGACGGAGTCGGGACGATGAGAGCGGAGGGCCAGGAGGGAAAGGACGGTGGCGTAGGTGGAGCGTAGCAAGGGGAGGTCGAGGATGGGGCTGGCTTTCATGGTTTCGCTCCTGGTTCACGCTGCCGTGATACTGCTCGTGCCGGTAGTGAGCCCTGGAGGAGTCGTGGTGTTCCCGGTTGAGTTCGGTGAGATAGAACAGGCGTTCGAGGCTCCGAGGGAAGGGAGTCAGGACGGACAAGTGGCCGCAGCGCCGCGACCGGGCTCAGCAGATACCGCTTCGGGGACTCAGGGCGACGGGTCAGAAGCACAAGTCGCCGCGACGGAGACGCCCAAACCGGAGCCCAAGCCCCAGTCGAAGACCGCTCCCAGGCCGGCACCCGAATCGAAGGCCGAAGGGACGGTTTCGCTCAAGCCCGCTCCCAAAGTGGAACAGAAGACGCCCGCACCTGGGAAGGCGCAGGTTTCTGCCTCTCAGGAGAGCGAGAAGTCCCCCAAGGCAGGGGCCGTGTCCAGCGTGAAGGCGACGAATGGCGACGGCCAGTCTGAGCCCTCCGCGAAACCCACAGCTCCGCGACGTGAAGCCGCTGGCGCGGGCGAGACGCAGGGGAACGGGACGCCCACGGGGGCAGGGGGGGCGACCAGTGAGAGCGTTCTCACGGGTAAGTCTGGAGAACCGATGCCACTTGCGTCGGCAGGGTCGTCCCAAGGAGCCGGGGCGGAGGCATCGGGCACGACCCCGGCACCCGGCCCACCTGCTGGAGCGGGCCAGGGCGCGGCAGCTGCGACCGACGCGACGGCAGGGGGCACGGGGCCCGTTGAGCCCGAGACGTCTTCTTCGGCCGCCGGCCCTGCGAAACCGCGTGGCGAGGAGTTTGGCTCGGGGCGAGCGCTCGTCTTGTCAGGCGTTCCGCCGGTCTACCCGAAGAACGCCCAGAACGAAGGGGTCGAGGGCGTAGTTGCGCTGGCGGTGAAGGTGGACTCGGTTGGCGTCGCAACGAGCGTCGTCGTGATACAAGGGTCAGGCGATCCACGCCTGGATGAAGCGGCTATGCGCGCGATATCACGCCTATGGCGCTTCCAGGCCATTGGGTGGCCGTACGAATTGTCGGTCCGAGTGACCTTCAGGGAGTCGTCAGTGGAGGTAGCATTTGGCGGGGTGAGGATCCTGGGCGACTGAGGGCGAGTGCGGCATGTCGCCAAGTCGCATGGGAGGGTTGACGAGTGACCAGTTGGAAAGCCAAGATGACCCGCCCGTTCGTTGGGGTTGCCCTGACGGTCGTCGCATGCATGGGGGGCTTCATCGCGCCGTGGCCTGCCGCGATGAAGGTCGAGGGGACGGGCTTGAGCTCGGTGCCCAATCTCGAGATTGGCAACCAGTACATAAAGGTGTTTGTGAACGCGACGGACGACGGCACCGCGAGATTCGCCGTGGACTCCACAGGTGGAGATCCACTGAACGATGCGGACGATGACAAGCCGCTCGTGTACGGTCGGCCTTGTCCCTGGACATCCTACACCACCGTGAGGGTGGACGGCGAGGATTACGTCTTCGGCGGTCGAACGCAACGTCGACCCGGAGGAACAGGCAATTACGGCACTGAGGTCGTCGCACCCGCAGTGTCCGGCGACAGCATCGTCGCTGCCTGGAGGTTCGGCGACATAGAGGTCTCTCAGGTGCTCTCCATTGTGAGGAGCACCACCACGGGGCTCTTGGACACCGCGAGGATCACGTACGTGGCTACGAACTTGGGCTCCATTGCGCATGAGGTGGGGCTTCGCATGATGCTCGACACAATGCTCGGAGCGAATGACGGAGCGCCTTTTCGCGCGGGGGACAGGGCGATTGTCTCCGACACCGTATTGGGGTCAAACGAGATGCCCCGCTTCTGGCAGGCGTTCGACTCGCTGTCAAGCCCTTCCGTGACGAGCCAGGGGACGCTAGGAGGGTCTGAGGTAACGACGCCCGATCGCGTGCTTTTCACGAACTGGGGGAGTCTTGCCGACGGAGTCTGGGATACCGACGTCTCACCCGGTCGAGACTTCACTAGGACGGGTGAGTACGAGCTTGACAGCGCGATTGCGATGTACTGGGATCCCAGACCTCTAGCTCCCGGAGAATCGATGGAGTTCACGACGCTCTACGGAATGGGAGGCATCAGTGTAGCGCCTGGAGTGCTTTCCATAGGGGTGACGTCGCCCGCCGAGGTCACGTTGGGCAGGGACAGGCCGGCGACCTTCCCCGTGGTGGCCTACGTTGAGAACTCGGGTCCCACGGTTGCGCTGAACGTCCGTGTCGCTATCGAGCTTCCCAAGGGGCTTGCGCTCGCTGCCGGAGAAGAGGCGGGGCGGGCCGTAGGCGACCTCCGGCCGGGAGAGACCGCGCAAGTCGCATGGGAGATTGTGCCCGACGTACTTGGACAGGCGGACCTCGAGTACTCGGTGGCGGTGGAGGCCGAGAACGCCGAGGCCAACCGGGTGAGACGCTCTGTAAGAGTCCTCGCACCCCCCGACTTGAGGGTTAGAGTGGAGGCGGCGCCGGAGTTCACTGTGAAGGATGACCAGTTCGATCCCGGTTTGCTGCGTGTGAAGGCGGTTATCGAGAATGTGGGCGGCGCACCCGCATATGGGGTGAAGGCGGTGCTCGCCCTCGGCCAGGGAATCCGGCTCGCGGAGCGAGAGAAGGCATCGAGGTTCCCGAGCACGGTGTCCCCGGGTGAGAGGTGGGCGGAGGTGTGGCAGATAGCACCCTCCGGGCAGTCGGGGGATTTCGATTACGTGGTCAAGGTTGAGTCGCGCAGCGCAGAAGAAAGGTTCGCGACTGGACGGGTGCGTGTGCCTGAGCTTGCTTCACGAATCCTCGTGCAGGCGCCAACGGTGATGCGGGAGGCGGGCGAGTTCTTCACCGTGGACGTGGTGGGACGGAATCTGGCGGGTCTTGAGGAGATGCGCCTGGACGTGCGGTTTGATCCCTCTATTCTCGAGGCCGTCTTTGTATCCAAGGGAACGGCTTTCGTGGACGAAGACGCGGTGGCCTCCTGGGAGGAGGGGGTGATCGACAACTCGACGGGTGTTGTGAAGGGAGTCTCAGGACGGTTCCGGAAGGCGCGGGACGTCACGGGCATCCTCGCGACCATCAGTTTCCGCGCGAGGACTCCAGGGGCGTGCCACATCTTGCTGGAGAACGTGTTGCTCGCCCGAAGCGGTGGGGCGGCTCTTCCGGTCTCTGTGCAAGGCGCCTCCGTGACAGTGCGAAACCACGACTGACGATGAAGAGGCGGAACACAACGGGCGGACTACAGCGGATCCTAGCTGTATTGGGGGGAATGCAATGAGCACGAAAACGCGCATCGGCCTACCTGCGAAAGCGCTGTGCATCATAGTGATGTCGGTGACGCTCGTCGCCGTGCCTTTCGCAGGGATGGCGGCCGAAGTAAAGGACGTTCCGAAGGATCACTGGGCATACCAGGCCGTGAAGATGCTCGTGGACAAGGGCTATCTAGCGTTGTACGGAGACGGAACGTTTCAAGGCGGAAGATCGGTCGACAGGTACACGCTTGCCGTAGTGATAGCGAAGATCCTCAACGAGATCGAGACGGGGAAGGTCGGCGCGACGCCCGAAGACGTCGAACTCCTCAGAAAGCTGTCCGGGGAGTTTCGGCAGGAACTCGTCCAGGTAGCGAACGATCTGGGCGTTTTCAAGAAATCCCTTGACGAGCAGGCGCGAGCTCAGGTCGTCATCAAAGAGGACCTCGCCCGGCTCACCTATACCCAAGGTCAGATGAGGGCCGAAGTGCAGAAGATGATCGCGGAAATCACCGCATCGACGGCAAAGAGCGTGGCCGCCGCAGACCAGAGAGCCCGTCAGGCCGAGGAGGGGCTTTCCGCGAGGATAGATGAGAACGAACGCGAAGTCAGCCGCTTGGCAGATGAGCTCGTGAAGGGGTTTGACAGCGCCCAGGCGTCCATCGCGGACCTCGCCGGTCGAATGGACGCGGCCGACAAGGGCCTTTCCGGCCGCCTAGATGCTCACGACGGAAAGCTCTCGCAGCTCGACGAGGATCTTTCCGCGGCGATCTTGCGCTTGAGCACCGTTGAACCCCAGCTCGCGCTGGTCACGGAGGGGCTGGTGACTGCCAAGCGCGACCTCGGGAAGAGCATCGAGACCCTCAGTCTGGGTCTCTCCGCGACCAACGACGACCTCCTCGCAACCAAGAACGGGCTCTCCGCTTTGCAGGAGGACGTGAGGAGACTGCAAGCCGAGGTCGGCATGAGCGTGGCCGAGCTCAACGCGGCTGACGCAGAGCTGGAGCAGAGCTTGGGTGAAGTCGCCGGGAAGGCGCTCACGCTTGAACAAGGCCTTTCGACGGAGCGCGCGGCGAGACTGTCGACTGACACGTCCCTCCAAACGGCGCTTGCGGACCTCGCTGCCGACTTCGCCGCGTACAAGGCGCAGACCGCCAAGGACGTGGACTCTCTGCGGAAGGAGAACGGCCTCCTCAAGGTGCTCCTGGCAGCCGTGGCCGTGCTCGGCCTGGTGATCAAGTAAGGGCTCGCAGGTGGCATGAGTCGTTCATGAGAAGCACCCTTGGGGCTTTCCCGGGGCAGTATTCGACGGCGGAGAGAGACCCGTTTGTTAGGCGTATCCTATGGCGAGAGTCGGGTGTTATCCCCAGCGCGTCACACAGCACCATCTTGACGGGGCCGGCGTGGCTCACGACGCAGATTGAGGCGTCCGGATGGGCCGAGACGAGCTCCATGACCTTCGGCACAACCCTGTCCATCAGGTTGGCGTAAGACTCGCCTCCTGGGATGGGGTTGTTTGTCGTGTCCTCGAGCCATCGCGAGACATCCGAAGATCGGGTCCTTTGGAGCTCTTCGAAACTCATTCCTTCCCATTCCCCCATGTCTATCTCCCGCAGCTCCCTCAACTCCACGACCGGCACGCCATGGGGTCTCGCTATGGCCTGAGCAGTCGCGACCGCCCGAGACAAGTCGCTCGCGTACACGGCGGCGAGGCTCTCCCGCGCTAGCCTGTGGGACAGCCTCTCCGCCTGGAGCTCCCCTCCAGCAGAGAGAGGGATGTCGCGATGTCCTTGGAATCGGTGGGCTGCGTTCCATTCGGTTTCTCCGTGTCTCACAAGGAACACTCGAGTGGTCACCGGCATCCTCAGCCTCCTCAACGTGACGACGTCGTGACAGACTGTCGTGCGTTTCGACGCCCTCCTGTCAATCTCCTGCTGAGCGAAGATGAGGGCAGCGCTTGGGCGCGACAAGCCGCGAGCCGGCATACTACCTGTTGCCAAAGGGAGATACTCACGGAAGGAGCTTTGGTCTTGGCAACGAATCCAAAGGAGGTGAGGTGAGGGGACATGGTGCGGGCGTTCCTCTTCGGCGGTCGCGACGGGGCCTCGCTTCCTCTGGAGGACGAGTCCGGGATAGAACGGGCCACCCGGCGTGGGGAGGGCGTCTTGTGGGTTGATCTTCAGGCCCCGGAGGAGGACGAATTCCAGATGCTGTCGCGCGTCTTCCACTTCCATCCTCTGTCCATCGAGGACTGCCGAGCCTACAGCGAGTTCCCCAAGGTGGATGAGTTCTCCGACTATCTGTTCGTAGTAACCCACTATGTGGAGTGCGCCGCCGACGAGACCTGTGACAGGCTTTCCATCGGAGAGCTCGACATATTCGTGGGGCAGGCGTTCGTCGTAACGGTCCACACGCGGCCCGCCGCCATCGTGGACCGGTGCATCGAAAGGTTCCGGGAGCATCCCGAGACGCCTGCGATGGGGCCCGACTTCTTGGTTCACGCGCTTCTCGACGAGTTGGTCGACGCTTTCGTGCCTCTGCTCGACCGATGGGACGACTTGCTCGAGGACACCGAGGAGGCTCTTCTCATGGGGCGCACCGGAGACGTTCTTCAGCGGCTTACCGCCATAAGGAGGAGCATCCTCCGAGCTCGAAAGAGCTTCACGCCCACGAGAGAAGTGGTGGGAAGGTTGGCCCGGCGAGACGTGGCTTTCATATCGGAACAAGCCGCATGGTACTTCAGGGACGTTTCAGACCACGCCCTCAGGATCCACGGCATGCTCGACTCGGCGAGAGACGCGGTCGCCAACCTGTTCGAGCTCTACATGTCCATGTCGTCTCATAGAGCCAACCTGGTGATGAAGAGACTCACGATAGTCGCCACGGTGTTCCTGCCCCTCACGTTCATCGCGGGGGTGTACGGCATGAACTTTAGGTACATGCCGGAACTCGAATGGCGGTACGGTTACCTGATGGCATGGATCGTGATGCTTCTCGTAGGGGGAGGTTTCCTTGTCTACTTCAGGCGAAGGGGCTGGTTCTAAACCCGGTGTCAAGCCGGACATCAAAGGCTTTCTTCCGGACGAGATGCGCGATTTCCTAGTGGAAATGGGCGAGCCCTCGTATAGGGCAACGCAGGTTTTCTCGTGGATACACCGGAAGGGCGTCTCGTCGCTAGATGAAATGACGAACATACCGCTCGCGCTGCGCCGGAGAATCGGCGAGGTCGCGCGCATCACGAACCTCGAGATCATTTCGCGGAGGCTTGGGGCGGAGGGCACGGTCAAGTATCTCTTGGGGCTTGCCGACGGCAACTGCGTGGAGGCGGTGAGGATGAAGTACGGGTACGGCACGTCGGCGTGCGTTTCGACGCAGGTGGGCTGCAAGATGGGATGCGCCTTCTGCGCGTCTGGAGTCGGGGGATTCGTGCGGAACCTGGGCCCAGGCGAGATAGTGGACCAGGTCCTCAAGATGAACGCGGACTTTGCCCCGGCGCCCCAGGAGGGGTCACGGGTGGGGTGGGTCGTGCTGATGGGAACAGGCGAGCCGCTCGACAACTACGGTGCCTCCGTGAAGGCGCTCCGTATCCTCAACGCCAAGGAGGGCCTGAACTTGAGCTTCCGCCGCATGACCGTGTCTACGTGCGGCCTGGTCCCCGGCATGAGGCGGCTTGCCGAAGAAGGGATTCCCGTCACTCTTTCAGTATCCTTGCACGCCCCTACGGACGACCTGCGCGACGAGATCATGCCGATCAACAAACGTTACCCCATCCCGGAGTTGATGGAGGCCGCGTCTTTCTATGCGGGCCGCACGGGGCGACGAGTCACTTTCGAATACGCGTTGATTCGAGGGGTCAATGACGGCCCTGAGCAGGCAAGTCAGCTTGCTGGACTGCTGAGAGGCATGCTCGCCCATGTCAACCTGATCCCTCTGAACCCCGTCACGGAAAAGGGCTTTCAGCGCTCGTCTCGTGAGACGACAATGCGTTTCTTCGCCATTCTGAAGCGCGCGCGGATTCCTGTGTCCGTGAGACGAGAACTCGGTCTCGACATCGACGCCGCGTGCGGGCAGCTCCGCCGCAGATATTGCAGGTGAGCATCGGCGGAGATATACTGCGACTGGGAACACGCGCACGGCTTTGCCGGAAGGTTCGGGGGGCTTGGTGATGAGCTTCCTCACACGGGTTGAACGGGCGATCGAGGAGGTAGTCGAGGGCATCTTCCGCCGTGCCCGCGACGCCACCCATCCTGTGGAGATAGGGCGGTACCTCGTGCGCGAGATGGAGGACGAAAAGAGGATCTCGGTGTCGCGTACCTACGTGCCCAATCGCTACAGGGTGAAGCTGCACGCAAGGGATGTCGATTACCTTGGGCCGCTCGCGCGCACCTTATCGCGCGAGCTCTCGGGCCACGTAATCGCACGCGCACGTAGGCAGGGTTATTCATTCGTAGGGCGGGTAGATGTGGAGTTCGAGGCGGACGAAGACGCGAAACCGGGGGACATACGGGTCGACGGGCTGTTCGTCGAGGACGACGAGGCCGGCGGTGAAGAAGACGGCGGCTCGACCCGTCGGTGCCCGGTCCTTGGGGAAGTCCACGACTATGGGTCGGCGCGGGCTGACCTGAAGCTGGCGGCCCAGCTACCGGATGGTTCAGGCGCTCCAGTCGCACGTCAGGACTCTCCGGGCCACCTGGAACGAGGTCAGCCAGGGTTTGCTCATCTTGCGCTGATGTATGGGACGAGCAGAGAGCGAGTGGTTCCGCTCTCGGGCGAGAGGATGATAGTGGGTCGGTCGAGCTCGTGCCACATCGTCATCGAAGATGCCGGCGTGTCCCGGCGTCACGCCGAGATCGGGCTGGAGTCCGGTCGTTTCTACGTGGCGGATCTTGGCAGCACGAACGGCACGTACGTCAACGGCAGGAAAGTGTCGCGGCACCTCCTTGCCGATGGGGACGTGGTGAGTTTCGGCAAGGTCGCGGCCCGCTTCAGGGAGGCGTGACGGGTGGCGTTCGTTTGGTTCCTCGCGCGCGTCGTCCTCGCGGGTCTCACGTGCTTGTTTCTCTACCGGGCGGCGAGGGCGGGGGGCCTCGTGAGAGGCGGCGATCGGCAGCCTCGCGTGCGGGAACGGGGAATGAGCCAAGGTAGACTCGAGGTCGAGACCGGACCCGGGGTCCCGTCACCAGGTGAGTGGTTCGACCTGGGAGGTGTCACAGTCCTCGGGCGGTCGCCCGAGAGCGACATAGTGATCCTCGACCCGTATGTGTCGGCGAGACACGCCGAGATCGTCCTCTCGGGCTCGGGGTTCTTCGTGCGCGATCTCGGAAGTGCCAATGGGACTTACGTGAATGGCAGAAGACTCGGCCGCAAAAGGCTCCTGCGGAGGGGAGACCGGCTGGAAGTTGGCGACACCGTATTTCGGTTCCGGGGGTGAGCGTTATGCAGGCCTCTGCCCGTACGGATGTGGGTCTTGTCAGGTCCGTTAACGAGGACGACTATCTCGTCGGCGACGGAATCTTCGCCGTTGCCGACGGTCTCGGCGGCCATGAGGCGGGTGAGATCGCAAGCCGGATGGCCATCCGCATGTTGAGGGAGTTCAGACCTCCTGGTGACGGAGACCCAGGGGTTGCCCTGGCGGAGGCATTGGAGGGAATCAACCGTGCCGTGTACAAGAGATCCGTGGACGATCCTTCGTGCGAAGGGATGGGCACGACCCTTACCGCGTTGCTCATTGCGGGCGACAAAGCATACATAGGCCACGTGGGTGACAGCCGGGCGTATTTGATTCGAGAGAACAAGATATGCAGGCTCACCGAGGACCATTCCATCGTCGGCGAGCTCATCCGCATGGGCCTGCTTTCAGAGCCCGAAGCGCGGGCTCATCCACAGCGCAACCTCCTCACTCGTGCAATCGGCACGCAACCGGACGTGGAAGTCGAGGTGGGCTATTGCAAGCTCGCGGGGCGTGACCGGTTCCTCCTCTGCACCGATGGTCTATCCGGCGCGGTGGACGATTCTGAGATTTTGAGAGTAATGGCTTCCGCCTCCGACCCCGGGTCGGCCGTGGACCAGCTAGTGGAGCTGGCGATGCACGGAGGAGGTCACGACAATATCACCGCTGTAGCGGTGTTCTTGGACTTGCCATGATGCGCGAGATGCACCAGGCGACCTGGGATCGGGATGAACCGGGTTATTCCGATACACTGCTTGCCACGGCCCTCCTCCCGGGCATGATGGGCATGGTCATGGCCACGGTGGCGTCGGGGAAACCCGATCGATCGCCGGGATGGGTTGTGGTCGCGAGCTTCCTCGGAGTGTTTCTTGCGTGTCACGTGTTGTTGGGCAGAGGGCGCCGCGCTGGTGACCCCGTGATCTTCTCGCTGGTGGCTTTTCTCTCCGGTCTGGGTTTGGCCGAGGTGCTCAGGCTCGACCCAGGACTCGCTGTGAGGCAGGTGGGACATCTCGCGGTGGGGGCTGGCCTCACTTGGATGCTGGTGAGGTATACTCCAGGGATCCGGGTGCTCGAGAGATACAGGTTCATCGCGGCTGCGACGGCCTGCTTGCTCCTGGCGAGCACAATAGCGTTCGGTGTCGAAGTGGGCGGCGCCAAGTCGTGGCTCGACCTCGGGTTCGTTGCCGTTCAACCGTCGGAGGCCGCCAAGATCCTCATGGTATCGTTCTACGCAGGCTACTTGAAGGACACGAAGGCGCTCTTGAGGAGATCATCAAGGAGGCTCCTGGGCCTACCCCTGCCTGACCTGTCGTACTCAGGGCCCCTTGCCATGATGTGGGCTCTTGCCCTGGTCCTTCTGGTGTTTCAGAGAGATCTCGGCGCAGCTCTGCTGTTTTTCGGCGTCTTTCTGCTGATGATGTACGCGGCCTCGGGGAGGGTTTCATACGTGCTGGGTGGGGCGGCTCTCTTGGCCGTGGGCGGATTCGCGTGTTCCTGGATGTTTCCGCATGTGAGGGCGAGGTTCGTCGTGTGGCTCAACCCATGGCGGTTCGTGGATTCGTCTGGATACCAGAATGTTCAGTCCATGTTCGCCGTGGCGGCGGGTGGGCTCATCGGGGTGGGACCTGGGCGCGGGATGGCGCACGTGATCCCGGCCAGCGCTACGGATTTCGTCTTTGCCGCGATCTGCGAAGAGATGGGGCTTGTGGGAGGGCTCGCCGTGATCGCCTCGTACGCGCTCCTAGTGCACAGGGGGCTTCTCTGGGCCTCCCGGTCGAGCGACGACTTCAGGGCGCTCCTGGCGGCTGGCCTGACATGCCTCATCGGGCTGCAGTCATTGACGATCATCGGCGGCGTGCTCGGGCTGGTGCCGCTCACCGGCGTGACTTTGCCGTTCGTAAGTTACGGCGGTAGCTCCATGATCACTTCCTTTGTCGCACTCGGGCTCCTCTTGCGAATCGCATGGGAGGAGCGCGAGGAGCGGGCAAGAGAGGAAAGAAGGGTGGGAGTTGACGGATAGCCTCCGCCGGATCTTCATCGCATTTCTTGCCGCATTCGCCGTGCTCGCGGCGAGGCTGATCATCGCGGGTATATTGCAGGCGCCGGACCTCTCCGCCCACCCAAGAAATCCCAGGCTTGCGGAGGCGAGGCGTGACATCGTCCGCGGAGGGATATATCTCTCTGGAGGCGAACTAGTGGCGAGGGACAGCGCGCCCGGAGGGCCGAGGCTGTATGCGGGTCCGCCCGGGCTCGCGCACCTCATCGGGTACGAAGACGCGAGGTACGGCACTGCGGGGCTCGAGGCCAGCTACAACTCTGAGCTGCTCGGGCTGGGCGGGGAGAGCCTGCTCGCGAGGATCGCGAGGGACGTCTTCTCCAGAGGCGGCAAGCGAGGAAACGACATCATCCTGACGGTGGATGCCACCGTGCAGCGAGCCGCGGAGCGAGCGATGGCAGGCCGCCGAGGCGCTGCTTGCGCGCTGGATCCCAGGACCGGCGCGGTTCTCGCAATGGTGAGCAACCCGGGGTTTGCGCCCGAGCGCATAGCGTCCCAATGGGAGAGCCTCGTGAAGGACGAGACCAGCCCGCTCTTCAACAGGGCCACTCTCGGCCTCTACCCGCCTGGCTCCGCCGTTAAGCCGCTGATAGCCGCGATAGCTCTCTCTTGCGGGGCGGTGGGCGCGGATGAAGTCTTCCGGTGCGAAGGCGCGATAGGGGTGGGGGTCCGAGACGACGACGATCGGAAAGTGGCGTGCCCTGACGGCACTGCCCACGGCGACGTGGACCTCGCTTCGGCCATCGCTCTTTCGTGCAATGTCGCCTTTGCCCAGATCGGCTGGCGCGCCGGCTCGGAAAAGCTGTATAATGGTCTTCGGGGCTTCCATGTTGCAACCGCCTTGCCCTTTGACGTGCCGACCGCCGCGGGGACCATCACCGCGGGGGCTCCCGCTCTCGACAGGGCATCCGTGGCCCAGGTGTCTATCGGCCAAGGCGCGCTCGCGGTGAGCCCTCTCCAGATGGCGTGCGCCATTGCGGCGATCGGCAATGGCGGTGTGATGCGTCGACCGCATGTGGTCCGCGAAGTGCGTTCCCCTGACGGAACGCCTCTTCGCAGAGTGACTGGTGCAATCTTGGGAGTGCCGGCCTCCGCGAGCTCCGCACGGCTGGTCGCGGAAATGATGGTGGAGGCGGTTTCGAGAGGGACTGCTCGAGCGGCTGCCCTGCCGGGAGTGAGGGTCGCGGGCAAGACTGGCACGGCCCAGAACCCCCACGGAGAGCCCCATGCGTGGTTCGTGGGGTTCGCGCCAGCGGAGAAGCCGCGTTGCGCGGTGGCGGTCGTGATAGAGAATGGAGGGTCAGGCGGACGTGTCGCGGCGCCGGTGGGGCGTGAAATCCTGCGTGCGGCGCTGGGGAGCAGCTGGCGGTGACGCAGGCGAGGTGAGACCATGACAGAGGAGGTTCTCGGGAGAAGGTACACCATCCTCTCGAGGGTGGGCGAGGGCGGCATGGCCGAGGTGTACAGGGCACGCGACTCCGTGCTCAACCGGATCGTCGCCATAAAGGTCTTGCGGCCTCAATTCGCGTCCGACGAGGAATTCATCGAGAGGTTCCGCAGGGAAGCGCAGGCCGCGGCGAGTCTCTCCCACCCGAACATCGTGAGCATATACGACGTGGGTCATGATGGCGACCGCTATTACATCGTCATGGAGTACGTAAGCGGCAAGAGCCTGAAGGACCTCATCCGCGAACAGGGGCCGCTCCGCCCGGAGAGGGCGGCTTGGATAGCCTCGCAGATCCTTGCCGCGCTCGACCACGCTCACAAGAACAACATCGTTCATAGGGACATAAAGCCTCACAACATCCTGGTGACCCCCGAAGGCAGGGTGAAGGTGACCGACTTCGGCATAGCCCGAGCCAAGAGCACTTCTGCGCTCACTGAGACGGGCACCATAATCGGCACGGTGAACTACTTCTCTCCGGAGCAAGCAAGGGGCGAGGCGGCGGGCGTGGGCTCCGACGTATACTCGCTTGGCGTGGTGCTGTACGAGATGCTCACAGGCAGGGTGCCGTTTCGTGGCGACACGCCCATTGCCATCGCCCTTCAGCATCTTCAGGGCACCGCCATCCCTCCTTCGGAGCTCAATCCCAGGGTGCCGGCTGACCTCAGCCGGGTCGTGATGAAAGCCCTCGAGAAGGATCCCGCTCGCCGTTACCAACAGGCCAGGGAGATGATGAGGGCTCTGGAGAAATACTCCTCTGTTCCGGCTGGTGAGGAAGTCGAGGAGGAGACTGCGGTCGGGGCAGGAGGAAAAGGACAGGGCGCACCCGAGGCGCCCACAGAGGTATTCAGGGTGCCTCAGGTGACTCGCGGCGGAGGCTCGAAGGGAGTGGATGATACTCTGGCAAGACCCGCCAAGGCTTCGCACGGCCCCGGCAAGGCCATCTTGGCCATCATCGCGTTCACGGTGGCTCTCCTCGTCCTCGCGGCAGTGGCCGTCATCAGGTTGCCCGAGTGGTTGTACGTTGAGGAGGTGCGAGTTCCCGACTTCACCGGGAAGACTCTGGACGAGGCCAGAATCATAGCGGAACAAGCGGGCCTGCGTCTGGATGAGCCTGATAGACGCTACGATGATTCGGCCCCGCCGTACTCGGTGATCGCCCAACGGCCTGCTCCGTACGAGAAGGTCAAGCTCAATAGCAGGGTTACTCTCGTGGTGAGCATCGGAAAAGAGATGGTGGAGGTGCCGGATCTCAAGGGCATGGACCTCCGTCAGGCTCTTCTGGAGCTCGAGCGGTTGGAGCTCAAGGCGGGGAGCCAATCAGAGGAATACAGCTCGGAGATCGAGCGCGGGCGAGTGCTCTCGCAATCGCCAGACGCCGGGAGGCGCGTCGAGAAGGGCGTTCCCGTGGACATCGTGCTCTCGGCGGGCCCTCAGCCGAACGTCGTAGTCGTGCCCGAACTTGTGGGCACCACAGTCTCCGAGGCCGAGTCAATGCTGGCATCGGCGGGGCTCGTGAGAGGCGATGTCGTCGAGCAGCCGCGCGAAGGCGAGGATCCCGGCATAGTCCTCAGTCAGGTCCCCGCGGCTGGGCAGGAAGTGGAGCGCGGCACACCTGTGAACCTCGTGGTGTCCGCCGGATCGAAGGAACCGTCCTCGATTCTCGACGCCATAACTCCCGTGTCCACGATTGTCACGATCCTCGTGCCTCCGGGCGCTGACCAGCAGGAGGTCAGGATCAGAATAAACGACTACTACGGTGAAAGGGACTACTACGTCGGGATGCACTCCCCAGGCGAGCGCGTCGAGAAAGAGGTGAACGCGTGGGGCAGGAAGGTCAGGATCAGGGTGTACATCGCCGGGGTGCTGTACGAGGACGAGTGGGTTCCCAAGGGATAGCGGGAGGTCGACAAGTGCCTGAGGGACGGGTTACTAGGGCTTACGCCGGGCATTACTACGTCGATTCGGGTGGGAAGACCGTTGACTGCGCGGTCCGGGGAAGGCTCCGGAAGGAGGGGAAGGAGATCTTGGTGGGGGACATGGTCTCCTTCAGCGTGACCGGTCCCGACAGCGGCGTCATCGAGGGTCTTCTCCCCAGAAAGTCGCGTCTGGTGAGGCCCCCGGTCGCCAATGTTGATCAGGCTGTGATCGTGATGGCTTGTGCGGACCCGGATCCAGACCTGGAGCTGCTCGATCGCATGCTCGTGGCCGTGGCGTCCGCGGGTCTGGAGACGGTGATTTGCTTCAACAAGATGGACCTCGTAAGTGACTACGCTTCGAGGAAGATGGCTCAGCCCTACCGGCGCGCGGGCTATTCGGTAGTCCGGGCAAGCGCGAGGGCAGGCTGGGGCCTCCGGCCCCTGCGTAAGGCGCTCGCCGGAAAGATCTCGGTTTTCTCGGGGCCCTCCGGCGTGGGCAAGTCCGCGCTTCTCAACGCTCTCGAGCCGGGTCTCCGGCTCCGCTGCGGTGAGACGAGCGCGAAGACCGGACGAGGGAGGCACACAACGCGATACTCGGTCCTCCTCGAAGTGCGCCCTGGTGGGTATGTAGCTGACACGCCGGGATTCTCCAGGCTGGAGCTGGACCTCGCGGGCCTTCGGAGGGAGGCTCTCGACGACTACTTTCCCGAGCTCGTGGCGAGGCGGAACGGCTGTAGGTTTGCGGGATGCCTCCATCACAAGGAACCTGGCTGCGCGGTGAGAGCCTCCGTGGAGGCGGGGGAAGTGTCCCCTTCGCGTTATGCGCACTACGTGAAGTTTCTCGAAGAGATCATCGAGGCGGAAAGGAAAGGGAAGCTTTGGTAAGAATCGTGCCGTCGATACTCTCTGCGGACTTCGTGCATCTGGCTGACGAGGTAGCCCGAGTGGAGTCGTGCGCAGACATGCTGCACGTCGACGTCATGGACGGACACTTCGTCCCGAACATCACAGTGGGGCCGCCGGTCGTGGCGTCACTGCGGCGGGCGACTCGCCTGCCTCTTGACGTTCACTTGATGATAGAAAACCCAGACGCGTACGTCGATCGCTTCGCCGCTTCCGGCGCTACTCTGATAACAGTGCACGCTGAGGCGACGCCTCACTTGCACAGAACGCTCCAGTCGGTGAAAGCCGCGGGAGTCAAGGCCGGTGTCGCCATCTGTCCCGCTACCCCTGCATACTGCCTCGAGTACGTCCTTGACCTCGTGGACCTCATTCTCGTCATGACGGTGAACCCGGGGTTCGGCGGCCAGGAATTCATCGGCGGGATGCAGGCTAAAGTGAGGCAGGTAAAGGCCATGATAGAGGCCGCAGACCGTCGGATCGACATCGAAGTCGACGGGGGCATTTACGAAGCCACCGCGCCGCTTGCGGTGCGGGCAGGGGCGAACGTCCTCGTCGCGGGAACCTCGGTGTTCGGTGGGGGCAGCCCGTGTGACAATATCCAGCGGCTGAGGAGGAGCGCGCTGTCAGCCCTCCCGTCTTGCTGACGGACGGAGTGTCTTGACTGCCCTGTCAAGACGCGTCCCGAGCGAGCACATTGCCATGTTTGCCTGATGTTTGCCCTCGCGCGAGGCGAGGGCGTTGTGTTATAATTCCTGCTAGCCCGTTTGGGAGGGAGAGCAGGTGAAACTGTTCGGGCTCGATGCGAGGAAGATCGCCGCTGCGTTCTTCGTGACCTTGGCTGTTCTCACCGGAGGGCGGATCGCGGCGTACCACATCCAAGTAGAGAGGCCCCTCGAAGCGTTGCTCGAAGGGCGTTCAGACGTGGCGGCTTGGCGTCTAGTAAAGAGCGATGGGCCGACTGACGTCGAGGTGCGTGTGGTGCTGCGAGACGTTCGGAACATCCAGACCACTCTGCTGGATCTCGGCGAGGATATCGCAGGGATGACGCGGGGGGCGTTCCGACTAGTCGTCGAGGACACCCGAAATGCCGAACTCACTGAGACATACCAACGGATGCGCCTCGCAGTGGAGGAAGCGATAGCGCGCGGTACCTTCCGGGAGATGGCGCAGGAAATCGAGTCCCAGGCCATAGAGGCGGGGTTGGACAGGTGCGGCGTGTACGTAGACTCTCAGAACGTGTACCTGCAACTGCACAAGGGTGAACGCTATCTCTACGAAGTGATACCGAGACGAAAGGCCTCGGCGCTTCCCGACGACACAGCTTCGAGCCTGTCTGGGGTGTCCGCTCGGCGATGAGCGAGCGCCCGTCCTCCGGCGGGACCATTCCCTTTGGCGGAGTCCGCGCGGAGGACCGCGGAGATAAGTCCCTGGGTGTGGACGTGAGAGAGCCCGTCCCCGGAGACGCGTGACACGGCCGGTTGCCGGTGGGCGCGCCCCGGGCTGGAGGAAAGGGTGAGTGAATCCAACCATGATGAAGGAAGTCGGTGTGGGGGCGTCGCTCGCTGCTGCCACGTTCCTCGCCGTGTCCGGTTACGACATCACGCCGTTGCTGCTCGTGGTGGGCATAGCGGCGGTGCTTTGGTACGTCCAGGCGGGCGCAGGCTTGGGTGTGGGCAGGCGCTTTCAGGTGCTGGGCCACGACCAGGATGGTCCGGGAGTCCCGCGCGTTTCCTTCAGCGACATCGGAGGGCAGGAAGTCGCAAAGCGGGAACTCATGGAAGCCCTCGAGTTCGTGGTCAATGCCGACAAGGCGAAGGCCTTGGGCATTCGTCCATTGCGGGGCATCCTGCTCACCGGCCCGCCCGGCACGGGAAAGACGCTGCTCGCCAAGGCTGCGGCCAGCTACACAGGGAGTACGTTCCTTGCCGCGAGCGGATCGGAGTTCGTGGAGATGTACGCAGGGGTGGGGGCACAGCGTGTGCGCCAGCTCTTCGCGACTGCGAGGACTCGTGCAGCCCGTGAAAAGCGCGGCAGCGCCATGATATTCATAGACGAGATCGACGTGCTCGGAGGAAAGCGAGGCAAGCATACCAGCCATCTCGAGTACGACCAGACCCTCAATCAGCTGCTGGTCGAGATGGACGGAATCAACCCGTATGACGACGTTAGGATCCTGGTGATAGGGGCCACCAATCGAGCTGACCTCCTCGACCCCGCGCTCTTGAGGCCTGGACGGTTCGACCGCGTGGTGCAGGTCAATCTGCCGGACCTAGAGGGGAGGCTGCACATCCTTCGAATATACACCAAGGACAAGCCACTCGCGGAGGATGTAGATCTAAAGGAAATCGCCAAGGATGCGCTGGGGTTCTCCGGTGCCCATATCGAGAACCTAGTGAACGAGGCGGCCATCTTGGCGCTGCGTCAGGGCAAGAACGCGATCGGAGCGAGAGAGTTCAAGGAAGCCGTGGACAAGGTGGCCATGGGCGAGAGGCTCGACCGTCGTCCCAGCCGCGAGGACCTCGAGAGGATTGCGTTCCACGAGGTCGGTCACGCACTGGCAAGCGAGACATTGCGTCCAGGATCGGTCTCCGCCATCACAGTGACGCCGAGGGGAAAGGCGCTGGGGTACACAAGGCAGAGCCACGAAGAGGACTTGTGTCTGTACACCCGCGAATGGCTTGAGGACCAGCTCGCCGTGCTGCTAGGTGGGGCTGTCGCCGAGGAGATCCGCTTCGGAGTGCGTTCCACGGGCGCGGTGAACGATTTCGAACAGGCCCTTGAAATCGCGAGGCGTCTTGTGGGGTCCGGCATGTCGCCTCTCGGCGTGGTCGGCGTGGACGACCTTCCCAAACAGCTCTATCACGAGACGATCAGTGCGATCCTCAAGGCTCAAGAGGGAAGAGTGCGACAGATCCTCGAGGCGGCAAAGGACACTCTGGCGGAGGCCAGCGTGGTGCTGCTGGAGAGGGAGAAGCTGGACGGCGAAGAATTCAGGGAGATGGTAAGACGCGGCCAGAGGGCGACGTGAAAGCGACGTTGCCCAGGGGAAGCCCTTGACCGGGCCGCATCGTCGCGAGGTGACCACAGTGAGGGCCGAGGTGATCTCCATAGGAACGGAGCTGCTCCTAGGGCAGATTGTGGACACGAACGCTGCGTACATCTGTCTTCGGCTGGCGGAAGTCGGTGTGGACGTGTTCCATCGGGTCACGGTCGGGGACAACTTGGATAGGGTCGCAGCGGCGATTGCGGACGCTCTCGCCAGAGCGGACGTGGTGATTACGACGGGAGGCCTCGGGCCAACTGAAGACGATCCCACGAGAGAGGCCGTCGCGAGGGCAACGGGCCTGCCTCTTGTCGTGTCGGACCAGGCCCTTCGCCACGCCGAGTCCCTCCTAGCCAGGTCAGGGCACCCGATGGACCGCGCGCGTGAGAGCGCGTTGACGCAGGCGAGGGTACCGCGGGGCGCGCTGGTCATCCATAACGATCGAGGCACGGCGTGTGGGTTCATAGTGGAGAGTGACGCGAAGGCCGTCATCTCGATGCCGGGCGTTCCGGGCGAGATGCAAGGGATGATGGAGTCCACAGTCGTGCCCTATTTGAGAGACAGGGCGGGAGGCGCCGGCACCGTCATCCGCTGGAGAGAGTTGAGGATCTGTGGCCGAGGAGAAACGGCGGTGGAAGACGAGGTTCGCGATCTTCTCCATGGCCGGGCCAATCCGACGGTGGCACCCTTGGTGTCGCTTGGTGAGGTGAGGCTCAGGATAACGGCGAAAGCGAGGTCCGCTGAAGAGGCAGAGGCCATGATCGCGCCGGTCGAGGCGGAGATCAGGGCGAGGCTGGGCGAAGACGTGTACGGAGCGGACGACGATGAACTCCATGCAGTAGTAGTGAGGCTTCTTGCCGAGCGCAAGCTGGCGTGCGCCGTCGCGGAATCCGTGACCGGGGGGCTCATTGCCCACAAGCTCACTGAGGTGCCCGGGTGCTCCGCCGTGATGGGGCTGGCGGTCACGAGCTACAGTGATGACGCAAAGAGGAGGGTCCTGGGGGTTCCGGCGGAGCTCCTGGACAGGCATGGAGCCGTGAGCCGCGAGGTGGCCGTGGCCATGGCGAGAGGGGTGCTCGGCCTGGGACGCGCGGATGTGGCCGTGTCCACCACAGGGCTGGCGGGGCCATCTGGAGGCCGACAGAAGCAGCCGGTGGGTTTGGTTTACGTGGGGCTCGCCTGGCGCAACGGGGTCGCATGCACGAGATTGATGCTGTTCGGTACGCGGACGGAGATCCGGGAGAGAGCCGCCAAGAAGGCGCTGGACCTCCTGCGTAGGCGCCTTCTGCGAAGATGATGGGCAGAGCGGTGGGTGGCCCAGCCACGGCGACGAGCAGTATCCGCGGGACATACGCAGGCGGGTCTCCTGCGACTCCGCGAGCGTGGCATCAGCGCAGTGAAATCGCGAAGGCCGCAGTCACGTGGGCGGTCGTGACCTTCGCGAGCGTCTACGCGGCAGTCAACCTCTTTGGGTCCATCTCTTATCGTGTTGCGGGTCTCGACGTACACATATCCGCGCGAATCGGAATACCGGGATACAGCGCACTTGCGATTCCCCCCATCGGCAGAGTCGAGGCAAGTACCCACGCCGTTCCACTTCAGCTCGAGGCGACCCTTGAAAACATCAATCCGGGCGCGCTTCAGGACGCGATGGCGCGCGGTGAGGTGCCGTCCAGCATCAGCGAGCAGTTCAGGACGGATTCTGGGAGAGTCGTGGCATGTTTCGCGCTGCGCATAGCCGCGTTGGCCGCGGCGGGAGGAGCTTTCGGCGCTGCGGCAATGTCGGGGCTGAGCCCGAGGAGAGCGCTGGTGGGGGCCGCCGTAGGTCTCGCGGCAAGCTCGACGCTCCTCGGGCTCACCTATGCCACTTTCGATCGGGAAAGGCTCGCGAACCCGCGCTACGAAGGGGTGATCGAGGCGGCCCCGTGGATGTTGGGCCTCTTGGACGGCAGCCTTCTCAAGGCTGGCGAGGTGGCGGGGAGCATGCACACCATCGCAGCCAACATCCGCGCGTTCTTTGACAAGGCCGAATCATTTCATCAGCTCGAAAGCGGTCAGCCGTTGGTGAGAGTGCTCCATGTGTCGGACATCCACGACAACCCTCAAGCCTTCGATTTCGTAGCCCAGGTGGTCGAGAATTTCGGGCCGGATCTCGTCATCGACACGGGGGACATCACCGACTTCGGCACGTTACCCGAGGCGAGAATGGCCGCGCGCATGGTGAGGGAGCTTGGCGTCCCCTACCTGTTCGTTCCGGGAAACCACGATTCACCCGAGGTCGCGAGGGTTATGTCGTCCGAGGGCGGAGCGATCCTCCTCTCCGAGGGCGTGGTGGACTTCATGGGGATCCGCATCGCCGCCGTGCAGGATCCCGGAGCCCTTCGAGCCGATATGGCGCCGGCGAGCCATGAAGAGCTGGAGCTGGCGAGGGCGCGGTTGGATGAGATCGTAACGCCGTCTGGAGACGGTTCGGCCAGGGCACCTGACGTTGTGGCGGTTCACGATGCGAGAGCGGCCGAGGGAGCGATCGGCAAGGTTGGTGCCGTCCTGAGCGGTCATGACCATCGTCTCGCCGTTTCAATACGCGGGCCCACAGTCTGCGTGAACGCTGGGACCACGGGGGGAGCCGGTCTGCGGGGGTTCAAGGTGGAGGGGGGAGTGCCCATGAGCGTTGCGCTCCTGCACTTTGCGGTGGGCGAAGCCAATGGACGCGATGCCCCGGGGCCCGTCCGACTGGTAGCAGTGGACACCATACGAATCCACGGCGAACGACATGGGTTCGATCTCGAGCGGAGGATCGTAGGACAGTCTTACGCCAGCCGCACTGAGGCCAACGAAAATCCTTGAGATCTACATGGCAAAAGCAGGAAATCAGCGTCGGACGTGGAACAGATCATCAGTCTCTTTTCGGGGGGTTGCGTCTTGAGTCTGAGGATGGTTCGCTGCTTCGTCGCCGTTTTCTTGAGTCCGACCCTGAGGCCGCAGGTGGTGGCTCTTCAGAGATACCTCGCCCAGAGTGGGGCTGACGTGAAATGGGTGGAGGCTGAGAACCTTCACTTTACCGTGAAGTTCCTGGGCGATGTGGAGGAATCGAGGCTTGCGGCCTTGACCACGGTTCTAGAGGCTTGCGCCGGCGGAATTGGCCCGTTTGAGCTGAGTCTGGGGGCCGCCGGAGCGTTCCCGAGGCTTCAGGATCCGCGGATCATCTGGGTTGGCGTCGAAGCGGGGAAGCAGCCCTTCGTGACGCTTGCCTCCGCGGTCGAGGAGGCTATGAAAGCGGAGGGCTTCAGGCGTGAGGGCAAGGGCTTCTCGCCCCACCTTACCGTGGGCAGGACTAGATCGGGGCGCAATCTCGGCGTGTTGGTGGAGCGGCTTTTGAGCTGCGCGCCTCTCAAGGGCGCCATGCGGGTCGACGAGATCCAGCTGGTAGCAAGCGAGCTCACGAGCAGCGGACCGATATACAGTCCCGTGGCCACGGTATCGCTCTTTCGTGGGAGAACGTAAAGGCTGCCGAGAAAGGCGGCCGCGGGGCGTTCACGATGCGCGCCGAGGAATGAGAGGCACGACGGCCTCGGGCAAGAGGTAGGAGGGACAAGCCACACGGAGAACACGAGAGGATATTCAAGCGAACACGTGTTCTTGCCGCATCCGGGCGTAGGCACGGCGTTTTCATCAGTGGAACGGCTGTCCGCGCGTGTTGTGAGGCCTCACGGAATGAGGTACAATTACGTGGGTGAGTGTTGTCTGGTCTGGCAACGTACGGTCCTCCCAACAGGCTTGGCCCAGGTCGGGCGGTCCTGAGCCTCGTGCGGAGATGCGGGAGGTGTCTCCGCCGGGCGCCTGGCTCGATCGGGTCAAGCGAGGGAGGCGGGCACCGAAGACGCGGGGCGCAATGCGTGCGGCGGTTGGGCCACGTCGGTCATGGTTTGATCACGGGACGTGTTCCTGAGAAGGAGGAAGACGATGGAGAAGGAGAAGGCTCTGGAAATGGCCTTGTCGCAGATAGAAAAGCAGTTCGGAAAGGGCTCCATTATGAGGCTGGGCGAGGCGGACGCTCGACTTGGCGTCGAGGCGATCCCCACCGGGGCTCTTTCGCTGGACATCGCGCTTGGAATAGGCGGGATGCCTCGGGGGAGAGTCATAGAGATATTCGGGCCTGAGTCGTCGGGCAAGACCACCGTGGCACTACACGTCATCGCCGAGGCGCAGAAGGCCGGGGGCATCGCTGCGTTCATCGACGCCGAGCACGCCCTTGATCCGGTGTACGCGAAGAAGCTCGGCGTAGACGTGGACAACCTCTTGATCTCCCAGCCCGACACAGGAGAGCAGGCCCTCGAGATCGCTGAGGCTCTGGTGAGGAGCGGCGCGGTGGACGTGGTGGTCATCGACTCCGTGGCGGCCCTCACACCCAGAGCGGAGATCGAGGGCGAGATGGGAGACGCTCACGTGGGGCTTCAGGCGCGGCTGATGTCGCAGGCCCTCCGGAAGCTCACTGCAGCCATAGGCAAATCGCGCACTTGCGCCATATTCATCAATCAGATTCGTGAGAAGGTGGGAGTGATGTTCGGAAACCCCGAGGTCACTCCAGGAGGGCGGGCACTGAAGTTCTATGCGACCATCAGGCTCGAGGTGAAGCGGGTTGAGGTGCTCAAGCAGGGTCAGCAGATGATCGGGAGCCGCACCAGGGCAAGGGTCGTCAAGAACAAGATCGCGCCTCCTTTCCGCGAGGCCGAGTTCGACATCATTTACGGTCAGGGCATTTCACGAGAGGGTAGCATACTCGATCTGGGTGAAGCCAACGACATCATAGCGCGCAGCGGCACTTGGTATTCGTACGGCGACATCAAGTTGGGACAGGGAAGGGAAAACGCCCGCGAGTTCCTGCGGGACAATCCGGATCTTGCGGCGGAGATAGAGAGCAAGGTTAGGCACTTGGCAGGCCTCAAACTGCCTGCTCCCAGCCAGCCGAGCACGACCGAGGGCGAGACGAGCTGAGGTAGCGCAGAGCGCGGAGCGTCGGACGCACGTGGTGTCGAAGACTTGCGGTCAGCGAGAGGGGGAGGGTGATGAGCTCTTCCCCTTTTCGACTGTTCCGAGCCGTTCCGCGAAGGTGCGCCGCGAGGCTGTGCCTAGACGTGGCAACGGGACCGCTCCTAGAGCGGGGACCTAGAAGGAGTTTTCGATGAAGACGAGAACGTCTAGTCATTGAGCGGCGAACGCATTCATTCGGCGAACGCCTCGGGCATTCCGTTCCAAGGGTGACGGAGGCGGGCGCGGTCGGGCATTCGGATGGCACAAGGGGCCGATAATGTATTCTGAAGGGACGGGATGCGGCGCCCGGGCGTGGCGTCGCGTAGGTGAACGCTCACGAGACAAGTCTTTGAGGAGAGGGTGATGGGCGTAGAGGAGGGCTACATCAAGCATGGCGGTCCGGCGCATCCGGGCCGGAAGGCGAGGGAGTATGCCCTCAGGCTTCTGGCGATGAGCGACCGAACCGTGAAGGAACTCGAGGAAAGACTTCGCGCGAAAGGCTTCCCAGAGGAGGTCGTCGTCGAGATCGTCAGGGACATGACGAGGCTTGAGTATCTCGACGATGAGAAGTTGGCGGTAAGGTTCGCGGAGGGATGCGCGGAGAGGCGGGGGATCGGCCCCATGCGCGTTCGGGCCGAGCTTTCCCGCCGGGGCGTCCCCGACAGCCTCATAGAGCATGCTTTGAGGCTTGCGTTTGATGCGGACAGAGAAAGCGCGATAGCGCTCGCGTCCGCCAGAACTTGGCTCGAGCGGCACGGTCCGTCATCCGGGGAAGACCTGGGCGCCGCGAAACGGAGGCTGTGCGGATTCCTCGTCCGACGCGGGTTCTCATTGGAGGTCGTCGAAAGGGCGCTCCGCGAAGTGCTGGGCTCGCTCGGCGGGCCAGAGGAGGACTCGACGGCGCTCCGCTGACCCAGTGGCTCGTTGAGACAGGCGCTCTGCCGCCAGCTCGAACGGGCGCCGCCGCCTGCCTTTGTGCCCGCTTGATTCGGCGCTTGGCGATTGCCTTGACACCGCCAGGCGGAAAAGGTACAATAAGCGTGAATTCCGGTTCCGGCCGGAGAAGACGCTCCGGCACTAGACTTCATGACGACATATAACGTGTCTTCCATCTAGTGGCCGAGTTCATGCTCGGCTTTGTTCATGAGAGGGAGGTGAATTCGGTATTATCGGAGTCATAGTAGCAGTCGTCGTTTCAGTCCTGGTTGGGGCCGCTCTCGGGTATCTGGCCAGGAAAACCTTGGCGGAGGCCAAGATCGAGTCAGCGGAGCTCGCGGCAAAGAGGATCGTCGAGGAGGCTGAGAAAGAGGCCGAGGCTGCCAAGAGAGAGATTCTCTTGGAGGCGAAGGAGGAGACGCACCGACTCCGCACCGAGATCGAGCAGGAAGAACGGACCCGAAGGGCCGAGCTACAGAGAACAGAAAGGCGGCTTCTTCAAAAGGAGGAGAGCCTCGACAGGAAACTGGAGGTGCTCGAGCGCAAAGAGGAGTCCATCTCGAGGAAGGAGCGGGAACTCGAAGCGGCCAAAGAGGAGCTCGCGAAGCTGCATGCGGAGCAAAGGGCAGAGCTCCAGCGGATATCAGGGTTGTCTTCCGAGGAAGCGAAAGCGCTCCTTCTGAGGGATATCGAGAACGAGATCCGGCACGAAGCCGCAGTCATGATAAGAGACATAGAGACCCAGGCTAAGGAGGAAGCAGACAGGCGTGCCAGGGAGATAGTGGCGGCCGCGATCCAGAGGTGTGCAGCGGATCATGTGGCCGAGACGAGCGTATCGGTGGTATCTCTTCCCAACGACGAGATGAAGGGCAGGATCATCGGACGGGAAGGCCGAAACATCAGGGCTCTCGAAACGCTGACGGGAATAGACCTCATCATAGATGACACGCCCGAGGCTGTCATCCTGTCAGGGTTCGATCCCGTGCGACGCGAGATAGCCAAGGTAGCCTTGGAGAAGCTCATCTCCGACGGGCGGATTCATCCGGCGCGAATCGAGGAGATGGTAGAGAAAGCCCAGAAGGAAGTGGAGGCTGTCATAAAAGAGGAAGGAGAAAGCGCCGCCATCGAAGCGGGCGTGCACGGTCTCCATCCGGAACTCATACGTCTCTTGGGGAGGCTGAAATTCAGGTCGAGCTTCGGGCAGAACGTCCTCAAGCACTCTCTCGAGGTCGCCCACCTGGCGGCAGGCATGGCTGCTGAGCTCGGTGCGAACATTGCGGTGGCGAAGCGGGCGGGCTTGCTCCATGACATCGGTAAGGCGGTCGACCATGAGGTGGAAGGCCCACACGTCCAGATAGGCGTGGATCTCGCTCGCAAGTACAGGGAGTCTCAGGAGGTCATCCATGCCATTGCCACTCACCACGGAGACGAGGAGCCGAGAACCATCGAGGCTGTCTTGGTTCAGGCCGCGGACGCGGTGTCGGCGGCTCGGCCCGGTGCTAGGCGCGAGACGTTGGAGGCCTACATCAAACGCCTGACGAAGCTCGAAGAGGTCGCCGACTCCTTTGACGGTGTGGAAAAGGCTTTTGCGATCCAAGCCGGTCGCGAGATCAGGATAATGGTGAAGCCCGAGAAGATAGATGACCTGGCTGCGGTGAGGCTTGCAAGGGACATAGTGAAGAGGATCGAAGAGGAGCTCGAGTATCCGGGTCAGATCAAGGTCACCGTCATCCGGGAGACACGAGTGGTCGATTATGCGAAGTGATGGGCAGGTCTCAGGTCTGAGGATGGAGGCAGGGTGGCAGCGTCTCACCCTGCCATATCCTTCTGAAAGAGCGTCAAGCAGGAGTCTGGCTGAATGCAGAGAATCCTGTTGTAGGTGTTGAGGGAAGGTGGTCAAAGTGGCAGGGCGTGTTGGCGAGTCTCGCGGGGTGGACGACAGCACCGCGAACAGCGTCAGCCTTCTCATCTCCATACTCGTGCGGTACCCAGAGATCGCTACGGTGAACTTCGTCCCCCAGGGAAAGGTGCTGAAGTTCACGTTCATGGCGTCGACACCGCTTTCGGATGATGTGTGGAAGGCCTTCCACGACGGCCTGCGCGAAAGCGTGCAAGGATACGCGGCGCTCGTCCACGGCATGTCTCCCATGCTGCAAGTGGTGCGGCGAGACTACGAGGGAGTATCGCTGATCGAAATCTCCAGGGACGCTGCCACTCTGACCCAGGAGGAGATATCGCTCATAATCGAGTTCGCCAGGGAACAGCTGGGACCCTCGCTCGTGACCGAGGGTGTGGCCGATGAGGCGGCCTTCGACGGAGATCTGGTGTTCCAGGACGAGATGATCGAGAATATGCTCGAAGATCTCAAGGAGACCATACAACACAGGAAGCTCATCGGTTTCCGCGACGACGGGCGCGTGTTGGTCTTCAACAAACAAGCTGAGAAGCGGAGCGAGCGCACCAGATCATGATGCTGCGAATTCTCTTCATCGGCGATATCGTGGGAAAGCCGGGACGAAGGGCGTGCCAGACCCTGCTCCCGGAGATTGTCCAGCGGCTGCGGGCGGACGCGGTGATCGCCAACGGAGAGAATGCGGCCGGGGGATTCGGCCTGACGGCCGACACGTCAAAGGAGATTCTAGGCTGCGGCGTTCACGTCATCACCACCGGCAACCATGTGTGGAACAAGAGAGAATTCTATCAGGTCCTGGCCGCGAGCGAGCGCGTGCTTCGACCGGCCAACTATCCCCCAGGTGCCCCGGGGAGGGGCGCGGCGGTATTTCAGGTCGCCGGGGGAGTGCGCCTGTGTGTCGTGAATCTTGCTGGCCGGGTCTTCATGGCGCCCGTGGACTGTCCGTTCCGGACGGTTGACAGAATTCTGGAGGAGCTGTCACCAAGCTGCGACCTCTTCGTCGTGGACTTCCACGCCGAGGCAACCTCCGAAAAGGTCGCGCTGGGCTGGTATCTTGACGGCCGTGTCGCGAGCGTAGTCGGCACCCACACACACGTCCAGACAGCCGACGAAAGGATCCTGCCAGGCGGAACCGCGTACATCACGGATCTCGGCATGACGGGGCCCGTTGACTCGGTCATCGGAGTGCGAACGGACATAATCGTCCAGCGGTTTCTGTCCGGGCTGCCCGCGAAGTTCGAAACAGCGTCTGGTCGGGCGCAGGTTTCCGGGGCTCTTGTGACTGTTGACACGGGGACAGGGAAGGCAAAGGATATCGAACGAGTGCTCGTAGCGGAAAACGAATAGCCTCGAAGGGCAGCTGGGCCGCGCGCATGCGCGGCCCAGCTTTTTTCAGGATCTGAATATGCGGTTAGCAGGATTTTGGGTACGAGCATATAACTATGAAGATGGCAGCAGGTAGTCCCCACCATGTTAGGAGGAATTATACATGGAGGTTCTCAAGGTGTCCTCAAAGTCGAATCCTAATTCGGTTGCGGGTGCCCTGGCAGGCGTGCTGAGAGAGCGCGGTTTCGCCGAAGTTCAGGCAATAGGGGCAGCGGCGCTCAACCAAGCGGTGAAGGCCGTCGCCATAGCGAGGGGCTTCGTGGCGCCGAGCGGCATGGACCTCGTCATGATACCCGCTTTCGCCGATGTCGAGATCGACGGAGAGGAGCGCACCGCGATTAAGCTTATAGTACAGCCCAGGTAAGGGGCAACCGCGGCGCCGCCATGGCTCACGAGTCGGGGACGCGTTCATGGGCGCGGCTGCTAGAAGCGGGTTTAATTACATGAAGGTATTGACCTCGAGTGGTCGAACTTTCTTTGCGACAGGTGAGGAGGTGAAGAACGGAATAGAGGTGTCGCGCAAGTGATCGAGGGAGCTAAGACGGTGCTTCGCCCGCTGGGCGAGAAGGACCTTGAGATTGTCTGCGGATGGGACTCGGACTACTATGTTGCAGCAGTACCTGGACCGAGAGACGACCGGCACCTCGATGAACGAAGGGATTACGAGAAGATCCTCCGATCCCGGACGGCAAAGGTGTTCGCCATCGAGACCCGCGACGGCTCGCTCATTGGCGAAATAGGACTAGTGGAGATAAGCTGGCGCAAGCGCGAGGCTGAGCTCGTCGTGAGAATCGGTGACCACCGATACAGAGGCAAGGGTTTCGGACAAGATGCAATCAGGTGCATGCTTGAGCATGCCTTTGCCCACACCAAGCTGGACCGGGTCTATCTGAGAGTGTTCAGCGAGAACGTCCCTGCCGTCAGGTGTTTTCTGAAGTGCGGCTTCCGGAAGCAGTGGGCGACGACCAGGAGACTCGAGGCGGGGGGGCCCGCGCGGAAGGTCATCCTGATGACCGTTGAGCGAGACGACTTCTTGCGAAGCATCCGGAGCCGAGCGGCGTCGTAGGTTGCTTGCGTGAGTCGAGAGAAGCCTGCTCCGTCTGGGCAGGATGAATGCGACCACGATCTGCAGATGAGAGTTGTTGCGGCCCTGGCATCACGTGCCGGGGCCGTTTCCTCGCCTGGGACAGCATGCCTGCACGTGACCCTGCCTGCACGTGACCCCCAATTTCGGTGTCAGCCGTTCCGCGCTGCGATTGAGCGCCGCCTTCACGGTAGGCTGCGTCGTACCGCCGTCCCACTTGGCGCCGACTGGCTATCCCGAGTTCGACAAGGCCTGGGCACACAAAGGGGCTGAAGTGCAGTAATGACGGG